>JBBIJH010000055.1:0-15482 GCA_037446075.1 Ignavibacteriales bacterium | reverse complement strand
GGCGCCGGTAAAACCACTACCATGCGCATTATCACGTGCTATCTTTCTCCCACATCTGGTTCAGTGGAGGTCGAAGGGAAAGACATCCGGAGAGACTCCTTTGAGGTGCGAAGAAGCGTTGGGTACTTGCCCGAACAAAATCCTCTTTATCTCGACATGAATGTTTTGGAGTACTTGGAGTATACTGCGCAGCTTCAAGGGGTAGCAAAGAAATCGATTCCTGCACGTGTCAAGGAGATGGTAGAGATCTGTGCCCTAGGCGAGATGAAGCACAAGGACATCGGACAGCTGTCGAAGGGCTTTCGTCAGCGCGTCGGCCTGGCAGCTGCGATGATTCATGACCCGAAGGTTTTGATCATGGATGAGCCTACGAGCGGGTTAGACCCCAACCAGATCATTGAGATCCGGAATCTCATCAAGGAACTCGGCAAGGAAAAGACAGTTGTTCTTTCTACTCATATTCTTCCTGAAGTTCAAGCCACCTGCAATCGCGTTATCATCATCAACCGAGGGAAGATCGCCGCAGATGGACCGATCGATGAGCTTCAGCGTGGCCTTTATAGTGGTGAAAAGATTTTGCTCGAGTTAGAAGTCCCTGACGCCTGCTCCTTCGAGGTGATTGAATCAGATGTGAAATCGATCCCATCGATTCAATCTGTAAGTCTCTTGAGCACGCGCAATGGTGTGAAAAAGCTGAGCGTCGAGACCTCTCAGGCGGGCGATATCAGGAAGGAACTCTTTCAGCTCTGCGTTCAGAAAGGGTGGGTAGTTCTGGAGCTTCACCGCGTCCAGACCAGCCTTGAAGACATTTTCCGTCAACTGACAGCGGAATCGGAAACATGAGCTTTGCCAACATCAAGTACGTTTTCTTGAAAGAGTTGCGCTCATATTTTAACTCCCCGGTCGCGTACATTGTCATCGTCGTATTTCTAGCCATTCTCGGCTGGTTCTTCACGAGTAATCTTTTCATCGCGAACATTTCATCGCTGAGGACGGTTTTTGAGACCACACCCTTTCTCCTTCTCTTCTTTGCTCCAGCGATGACGATGCGGCTGATTTCAGAAGAGAAGAAGACGGGCACGCTAGAGATCCTTCTGACGAAGCCTGTTCACGAGCATGAGATCATTATCGGAAAGTTCTTGGCCGCGTGGGCACTCTACTTTTTTACCTTGGTTCCGACGTTCAGTTACTTCCTCTCGGTCTCGCTTCTTGGGACCCTGGATATCGGTCCCGTGATCGGGGGTTACTTGGGGCTGTTGCTGGTAGGTGCCGTCTTTCTGGCCGTCAGTGTCTTTGGTTCTTCGCTGACTGAAAATCAAGTGGTCGCCTTCATTGTAAGTTTCCTGATCGTCTTTATTCTGTTTATGCTAGACAAGATCCTCTTCTATGTCCCGGCTTCCATCGCTTCGATTCTGGAGTACTTGAGCATTGATTATCATTTCTCCAACATTGCGCGGGGAGTAATCGACTCGCGAAATATTCTGTACTATCTTTCTGCGACTGCTTTCACGCTTTTCCTCGGCACAGTCGCTCTGCAGAAACGGCGGTGGTAGTTCGTTCGAGGAGTAGGAGGTTCCCATGGATCAGCGTCGTCAAACCATCATACGTCTCCTTCTAATTCTTGGCATCCTTGTGTTTGCGAACATCATCGCTGTTCGACTGTTCGCGAGGCTCGACCTGACGAAGTCGAAGATCTACACACTTTCCGATGCGAGCAAGAACCTTGTCCGTGCCCTGGATGATAAGTTCCTCGTCAAAGCTTACTTTACTTCCGATCTTCCTGCACCGTACAACAACAACCGGCGCTATTTGCAAGACCAGCTGGATGAATACCGCGCGTACGCTCGCGGAAATTTCCAATACGAGTTCATTGACCCCTCCAAGAACCCGGACCTCGAAGCCGAGGCACAGCGATATGGGATCCCGCCGGTACAGGTTCAGGTTTTGAAGCAAGATAAATTCCAGGTGGAAAAGGCGTACATGGGGTTGGTGTTGCTGTATGCAGACAAACAGGAGCGCCTGCCGGTTGTGCAAAGGACCGAGAATCTCGAATACGAGATTAGTTCTGCGATAAAGAAGTTGACGGCAAAACAGTTAAAGAAAGTCGGATGGCTCACGGGCCATGGTGAGCCGGATCTTCAGCAGGTAGCTCGCTTAAAAGATGTGATCGAGAAGCAATACGAATTGACGACGATCGACCTTTCCGGAGGGAGACCGGTTCCACACGATATTGCAGTGTTACTCGTCGTAGCTCCCTCTAAGCCTTTGAAGAGCTGGGAGAAATTCCTCATCGATCAATATTTGATGAGGGGCGGCGCGGTTGGTTTCTTCCTCAACAAAGTGGACGCCACCCTTCAGACTCAAATGGGCCGCGTGCTGAACGTGGATCTTGATGACCAGCTCGAAAGTTACGGTGTTCGTGTGAATGCGGACTTGGTGCGCGATACGCGCTGTGCGCTCGTGACCGTCAGCCAGCAGTCCGGCTTCTTCATCATTCAGAATCAGATTCCGTATCCTTATCTGCCGATGGCGAGCGAGTTCAGCAAGAGGAGTCCCATTGTGAAGGACCTTGGATCGGTGATTTTCTTCTTTGCCAGCTCGATTGATACCTCTCTTGCTCGATCAAAAGGCTTGAATGCGGATGTGCTGGTGAAATCTTCCAGCCGGAGTGGTCGACAAGAGAACTTCTTCTACATTAACCCTACGGCTCCCGTGACCCAAGAAATGTTTAAAGAATCTGGGATCCCGCTGGCCGTGATAGTCGAGGGGACGTTCTCCAGTGCGTTCACTTCTAAAGCCGTCGCGGTTGATACCACGGTGAAGACGCCGATTGATACTGTGAATCGACTGAAACAGGGAAAATCGAAGATAGCAGTAATAGGCGATGGAGACTTCATCCAGGATCAGTACTCGGGCGGCAACAAAGACAACATCATTTTTGCAAACAATCTTATCGACTATCTTGCAGACGACATCGGATTGGCGGCGGTTCGCTCCCGCGAGACAGGAGCGAAACCTCTGAAGGAAGTCGCTGAGGGCACGAAGTCGCTCGTGAAAGGAATCAATCTTGCCGTTCCTCCGCTCCTCGTGGTCGCCATCGGGGTTCTTCGCTGGCGATGGCGTGTTACTATGAGGAAGCGACTCGAAAGTCGGGGGTTTTGAGTTTCTCCGAACCTGAAATCTCCCATGAGTACGTCAACAAAGATCTTGCTCGGTGTGTTTGTTCTTCTGGCCATTGTAGCGTATTTCCTTTTGCCGTCCAGCAAGGAGCGCATGGCAAGCTACAAGCCCACGACCCCCAAGCTTACCATCGACTCAGCGAACGTTGTGAAGCTTGACATCGAGCGGCCGGGTAAGGCGCTCACCTTGGAGAATGTGGCTGGAAAGTGGAGGATCACTTCGCCGGGTAACTACCTCGCCGACGCCTCTTCAGTCACGCGGCTGATTGGAAGTGTTAAAGCGCTGAAAGTGGGGAGCCTAATTTCATCTAATCCTGAAAAGCAGCGTTTGTACCAAGTCGATACCACGGGGACGAAATTGACGATTACAGAGCGGTCTGGAAAATCTCTCAGCTTGATCATCGGGAAGACGGGCCCTTCGTATTCGGAAAACTATTTTCGCCTTGTTGATGCGAACGATGTCTATCTCGGTGAGGGACTTGCGACTTGGATGCTGAATCAGGAGGTGAAAGACTGGAGAGACAAGGTGATTTTCACCGCTACGTCGGATTCGATCAAGCAGTTGACTGTTTCCTACAAGAAGAAGACCGTTGTCCTACGGCGTGACAGCACCACTTGGAGAGCCGGTAAGGATACCGTGGACGCGGGCATCATGTCGACAGCGCTGAGTACAATCTCCAACCTGAGAGCGACCGATTTTGTGGACACGCTTTTCCAGCCCAAGACTCAGCCCTTCAGTCTGAAGGTTCACGCCGGAACGGACAGTAGCTTGGACTTTTATCCTCTTCCACCCGACTCCTCTCAATACGTTGTACAGTCCTCCCAAAGTCCCCAACTCTTCGTCGTTGGTAAGTACACAGTCCAAGAGCTGATAAAGTTGATTGAGGGGCCCAAGAAGTAACAGTGGCCTGAGATCCCCCCCTCCTGAGGCACACGAAATTCTTTCTTGGTGCTGTTTGAAGTCAGGCGGCGCGGAGTGCATTCACGATGTTTAGTCGCGCGGCACGTAAGGAGGGGAGGAATCCGCCGACGAAACCCATCAGGAGGGCAAAGATCAAAGAAGAGACGATGATCTTCGGTGAGAGGGAGAATGAAAAAGCAAGCTCCGCCCAGGAATCAAAATTAATCGTCGAGATGGTAAAAAACTGGAGGAAGGATGCAAGAAACAAACCGAGGACGCCACCAAAGAAAGCGATCATGAGAGATTCAACGAGATAGGCCAGAAGAATGTTGCGGCGGCGGAATCCAAGCGCTCGCATCGTGCCGATCTCCACCGTGCGATTTGCCACGGCAGAATACATTGTGATCGTCGCCCCGATCGCAGAGCCAATACTGAAAATAGAGGTGATGAAGATTCCCAAAATCCGGATGAACATTGCCATCGTTTCTGACTGCTCTTCGAAGAACTGTCGCTCTAGCTTCGGCTCATATTGCTGCAAGCGGTTGTCGCGGCCAAACGCCTCTTTGAACGCTTCGAACTCTCCAGGCGAGCGTAGGCGAAACGTGATGGTGGAAAACGCCCCTTGCCGCTCGAACGCAGCCTGCAACTGCGTAACATCGCCCCAGATTTCCGAATCGAATCCGTTCCCGCCGGCATCAAACCGTCCGACAATCATCCACTGGTCTCCACCGAATTTAATCCTCCTCCCAATTTGACCTCCTTCGATGCGGTGGGCAACCGCGCTCCCGACGATAACCTCGCGTGCCCCCCACTGAAACATGCGCCCTTCGACAAGTTTCACACTCGGCCGAATTTGAAATGCGGGTTCGGAGACGCCGCGGACCGTCACATTTGTCAATCCCCCGAGGCCCACTTTCGGTAGGTTAATCACGACTACGACGTCGGTTGTGGCAAGGGGCCTTCCGCTAGTGCCGCGAGCCACCCGGTCCATCGAGAGAATGATATTTGCCGTCTCGCGCATGATTATGCTGCTGATTTCTCCGTTTGCTGCCTTCCTCGCGACGAGGATATTCTCCTCCGATCCGGTCGCGACCAGTGTCTTCTTCACGCCGTACGCCATCATGAGTACTGCTGCGAACACGAAGATAACCAACCCAATGCCCAGCACGGTGATAGCCGTCGTCAACCGCCGGCTCATCAGATTGCGGAAAATGTATTTGACGGGGATCTTCATTGGAAAGCTGTGCATCGAGAACTTAAAACTCAGAAATCAGCGAGTAAGAGAGAAGAATGGTACCCCTTACCGACTTATTGACCTCATGAAGGTCTTCTTCGGAGATCAGCCGTTTTGGCATAACCCAGATCTCTCGTGAGAAGGAGGTAGTATTGGCACTCGTCAGTTGAGCCCTCAACCGATATTCACGAATCGAACCCTGTCTGCTCTCGCACGTTTTCGGGATCCCTCTGGAATGTTTGCAGCGGTGGAAGTTGAAGCTCGACGCAATCAATCAGTAACTCCTACCTTCCAACTTTGAACTCTCCACTCTCTATTTAACCAATAAACCTCAACCCATCCGCAATCCTTATGCTCAGAACCCGTTGAATCGGCACCATCGATGCACCGACCCCCACGAGCAACGCTGCCAAGAGCGCAAAAACAATCGTAATGGGCTCGACGAAGAAATAGGGGAAGAATCCTTGCGGCATCGCCTCTTGGAAGCCTCGGATCATCGGGAAAGTGATCAGGAGACCAAGGACGCCGCCGATGATGGATATCAGCAACGATTCTCCGCCGATTAGTAAGGCAAGCTGTCGCCGAGAGAAGCCGAGCGTCTTCAACACGGCATACTCGCGAGTTCGCTCGCGTGCAGACATGATCATCGTGTTTCCAAGCACGAGCATGATGATCCCGATGATAACAAACGACATGAAGTTCATTGCGACGATAACGGAATTGAATGCAGCAAGGAATTGTCGTGAAAACTCCCGTTCAGTCTCCGTCTTCGTCTCTGCACGTGAGTTGGCAAAAAGTTGATCGATTTGATGCGAGATCTCTGCCGCGTTCGCTGCATGACCGATCTTGATGTAATACCAGCCCACTTGCCCGGCTCGCTGAGGCGCTTCTTGTCGCATCCGTTCATCGATGTACTCCCAGTGAAATACCATGTTCTGTGGGTCGGTCGCTTTCTCACGCGGGTGGTAAATGCCGCGAACGACAAACTGCCACTGTCCAGGATAGATGTCTCCCTCTAAGTTTATAACATCGCCGATTTTGAATCCATATCGTTTCACCAAATCCTCCCCTACAACACACGCATTCCTCTCGCGTTTGAATGCCTCTAGTTCTTCCGGGCTGATGAGGAATTCAGGATAGATTTCAAAAAACGTTTGTGCATCCACAGCGAACCGTGCAAAAAACTGACTCTTGTCGATGTAGGTGCCACCGAACCAGGTCCCGTGGGAGACCGCCTCCACGCCCGGAATCTTAGCGATTTGATCTCGGTACGCCAACGGCAGCGGAAAGATAAATGAGACTGCATGTCTTGTGATCAAGCGGTTCACGGCAGTGGCTTCGACGCCTGCATACCAAACTGTCACGACTGTGCGGAGTAGGCCAAATGCCATCACCGCGATTGCGATTCCGAGGATGGTCAGAAATGTCCGGAGTTTGTGCCGAAGAGTATTCTTGAGGATGAGCTTCAGAAGTTTCACTGCTCCTCCTATCGAAGTTCACCCTTGTCAAGGTGCCGAATCGTATGTGCTTTCTCGGCTGCACGAGGGTCGTGCGTGACCATGATGGTAGTTTTCTTAAACTCGGTGTTCAACCGCTCCAGCAGGGTAAGCACCTCCTGTGCAGAATTCTTATCGAGATCTCCCGTAGGTTCGTCTGCAATGAGAACCGTCGGGTCAGTTACAATAGCTCGTGCGATTGCCACGCGTTGCTCCTCTCCGCCCGAAAGCTGTCGGGGAAAATGATCCATCCGATCTGCAAGTCCAACCAACGTCAACGCCGCCTCGACATGTTCTCGCCGCTCCTCTTTTGAAAGAGGCGTCAGTAGCAGCGGAAGTTCCACGTTCTCGTAGGCTGTGAGAACTGGAATGAGATTGTAGAACTGAAAGACAAATCCAACATGTTTCGCCCTCCACTTTGCAAGTTCCGACTCGCTGAGCGCGCCAAGGTCTGTGCCCGCAACTATCACTTTTCCACTGTTCGGCCGGTCAATTCCTGCAATGAGGTTCAAAAGGGTCGTCTTGCCAGAACCGGATGGGCCCATCAGGCCAAGGAATTCTCCTTCTGGGACACTTAGGGAGATGTCCTCTAGCACCCGGATCTCGAGACTGTCGCGCTGGTACGATTTGAAGACGTTTTGAAGTTGGATAATCGGCTCAGACATCAATTCTCCAGGAGAGACTATTTCTCATTTTACTTTCACTCTGGTTCCCGCGGTGATTTCGTCATCAATGCGTGCAATGACTTTCTCGCCTGCCGTGATTCCTTCTTTGATTTCGACGAGCGGGCCAATTCTTTCCCCCACGACCACTGGAATCTCCACCACTCTGTTCTCTCGAACTACACAGACGACCTCCTTCCCCTTCCGAACCGTAATGGCTGAGGCAGGGACGCCGAGGATCGACTTGGTTTTCGCGGCAGCTGACTCGAAGGGCTTCGACAGAAACGTCACTTTTGCACTCATCTCCGGAAGCACGCGGTTGTCATAAGATTTGAATCTGACTTTTGTCAAGACCGTTGCTTTTGCCCTGTCTGCTGTCGGTACTATCTTGCTCACGTAGCCTAGGTACCGTTGTTCCGGATAGGCATCGAGAACAATTTCGCACGCCTGTCCGGGAGCGATTCGCTCGATATTTGACTCGCTCACGTCCACCTCAACCTCGAGAGATTTCATATCGGCGATTGTCACAACTGCCCCTCGGGAACTCGCGGCTGCTGCGAAGGGAGCAACCACCTCGCCGACGTCGGCGTGTTTTGTGAGAACGGTCCCATCAAATGGCGCCCGGATACGTGTGTTTTCCAATGCCACCTCGGCCGCAGTTACCGCGGCTCTCGCTGCCTTGATTCCCGCGATAACTCGCTTGTAGCGTGCCTCTGCGGCATCAAATTCTGCTTGCGATGTGAGGCCTTGCTCAAGGAGCTTCCTCTGCCGATCCAGCGACTGGCGCGCGTCATTCTCTTCCGCTTCATACAAGTGCAAATTTGCACGAGCCTGTTCGAGAGCTGCTCGGACGTCCTCATCCTCGATCCGCGCGATGATTTCTCCCTTCCTTACTTGGTCCCCTTCTCGTACCGCAAGATAGACTAGTCGACCGGTCCCCTTGGAGGCCACGGCTGCTTTGCGTTCTGCGACGACATACCCACTCGCAGTCAACACAGCATTTGCAAGGGCTGGAGAAGTGTAGGATGCCGTCACGAGCTGGACTTCCAAGACTGATTCAAATATCCCGCGGAGACCGAGATAAGCAGCCGTGATGGCAATCACCATCGTGATACCTATAAGAATCTTAAGCAGCGCTCGTGATTTTTTCGTGGATGGTTCAGGTCCTGGCGGTCGCTCAATCCTTAAAGCGGAGAGGTCAGCTTTTCTCGAATCAGTAGTCATCGATGTTCTATTTCGTGCTTGATCTAGAGATAAGTTTACTGAAATATCGGCCGATAAGCAACTTTGTGCATGGGGGCAAGAGCCTTGCAGTGACTTGTACGCTCGATGGAGGAGAGTTGTTTCGGAACTGGAGGTGCAACTGAACTCTGTGCTGGAGCTTTTCTCTCACTTAAGTCGATCTGGAGAGAGGCGCAGGAGGTCAGGATGGAAAGGGAGAGATCAGTTCCTGTGGTGGGTAGCTAAGATTTTCCCTGAATTCAGTCTGTTCAACATTCGACTCATGCAGGGCTGAGCGTTCCCTCTGATCGATCATCAGAGCGTTAAGGATGCTCAGGTCTGGAAGTCGATTCGTCTCGCGTCCACCCCATGGAGCGTATTTGCATCATAGACACATCGTCTGGCTTCATCCGCGAATGCTTGAAGCAGCTCCAGGTCGGCGTCAAAGAAATGATCAGAGGGGGAGAGTATGTACCCTCCGCCGGCCCCAGCTTCTTCGAAACATTTTCGTACGGCCCTGCGAGTCTCTTCTGGAGAACAGTCCTTAAAGTAGTGGAACTGATCGAATCCGCCGATCATGCAGACTCGATCTCCGATCCGTCGCTTGGCTTCTGGAAGGTTTGTGTCTCCACCCATCTCTGGAGGAGTGAAGGTCTCCATCGCATCAGGACCCATGCCCGCAAGCCTTTCGAGAAACGGCATCATCCCGCCACAGGTGTGGTAGACGACTCGCTGTCCAACGGCGTGCGCTAGCTCAATGAGCCGGCTATCGTAGGGAGATACAAATTCATCAAAGATTTTCGGGGAGATGACGGTCGAAGAGGCATCTCCACCTCCAAGTTCCACGATGTCGTATTTTGCGCCCCGGAGGGATTCAATGAACATCTTCTTCCTCTCGAAGAGGATCCCTAGGAATTCATGGACCCAAGCAGGGTCGTCGTATGTCGCGTAAATTAGGTTCTCAATCCCATAGAGCACAGCCGCATCCTGCCAGCAGCCGGGCTGGCCATAGACATCGAACCCCGCGACGAAACCGCGTAGGAGCCCGCGCTCCCCATATTCCTCTGCTTCCCGATTCACAGCCTCCACGTCGCACTTTGGTTTGGTCGCGTAGGTGCTGATGATTTCAATATCCGATTTCTCCTTTACAAGCCGCTCGACCACCCACGAAGTCTGCTCGTTACTTTGAAGAACAACGTTAAGCGTCTTCTTGGGAGTTACAAACTTGTACCTCACAGTTTCATACTGCGGATCGGGAACCGGCTCCCGCTCTACCCTCCAGTTGTCGGATACGATCCGACGAGCTTCTAAATAGCCGGGTAGATGGTTAGGATCGTAGTACTCACCTTGACTTCCATCGGGCTTATAAGCAATGAACCATCGGATGGGATCAAGTCCAAAGTGGTCGAAGAACTCGTCGTTGGAGATGCCGTTCATGTATTTCTTCAGAAAGTACGGCATCACGTGGTGCGTCGTGACAGGGAGCCGGTCAGGGGCGTGGCGATTGAGTGCGGCCAGAAATCGTTGTTTGGAAGTCATGCGGCTGGACCCTGTTGACTTTCTGTGTCCCCAACGGGATTCGAACCCGTGTTTTCACCTTGAAAGAGTGATGTCCTAGGCCGACTAGACGATGGGGACTTAGAATTGGGAAAATGAAAATTGGAGATTGTTAAAATTAGATTCTCAGGAGGAGCGAGAGGTCGTAAGCGATGCCATTAAGATTGCCGCGATTTCCTTTCCCTCTTTCTTGAGGTTTTCGTTCTCTTTTCCATTCGAGTGCCCTGAATCATCTAAGACCTCCAGCCAATAGACCCATTCGTCTGCTTCTTCAAAAGAAATTTGAAGCTTCGAGACAAACTCAGCTTTCGACCGGGCTATGCAGGCCGCCCGATAGTTTGCTCCCACAGAAGTGCCCGCCTTCACTAATTGCCGGGTCAACTCATCGATTGACCTGCCTCTTGGTAGTGAATCCACGTACTTAACGATCCTTACTGCAAATCTCTTCGTCCGATCTTTCATTTCATCAGGCGTCATATTCTTTCCAGTCAATTTTCAATTTACAATCTACCCTCTTGCAATCTTTTGGGTGTCCAGAGGGACTCGAACCCTCGACCTCCAGGGCCACAACCTGGCGTTCTGACCGACTGAACTATGGACACCGTCTCGTGCGACCCCGGCGCGACTTGAACGCGCAACCCTCAGCTTAGAAGGCTGATGCTCTATCCAATTGAGCTACGGGGTCGTAGACTGTTCGGACTCTTCCAGCTTCTGCCGAATTTGCACCTCAATCTATCATTTTTTTGACCGAAAATCAAATTGACGCGTTGCCTCATCGAAATTCTACTCAAACAAAAGAAGCCCACGGCATAAAAGATTGGACACACGGGACGGACCCAGCAGGGATCAGCGAGGTTCCTCAGACTTTACGAGGACGAAGACGTGAAGCTCTCTTGGTCCGTGGACTCCCCTGACGAGCACCTTCTCGATATCCGCTGTGCGACTGGGCCCGGTTACCAGTGTAGTACAGCTCGAGGCAGGCGATTGGACGAGGCGATGCTGAAGCTTTGGGACACAGGAAACCAGGGTGGGAAATAGCTGCTCTTCTGTCGCGATAACGATATGGGCGTGTGGAAGAAGGGAAAGAGAGCGTGGAACCAGAGGACTCGATCGGAGAACAATCGTCCCAGTCTCTGCAATGAGAAACTCACAAGCTGTAACCCCTGCATCGGCGCTCCGTAGTTCGTCCATTGGGTCTAAGGAATTCAGCTTGGAAACCCTTGCCCCGGTCAAGAACCTTTGAAGATTTTCTGCCACCTGCAATTCCTCAATCAGTGGTTCTTGCGACACAGCGATGTTCTGGTACCCCCCTCTGTCACATACTTTACGTAAGGCATCACATAGCTGTTCTTGCGAAGAGACCCTTTGAAACGTTCCGCCTACGAGTGTTAACTCTTCTTCGAAGACTTCGATCGGTGGCTTCTGCAAGTTCGGCCGGTCGGCGGTCCGCTGCATTTCGAACGATGCAGGTTTTGTCCCCGCTCGAAATACCCCGACAGCGAGATTGCGCCGAACTCGATTTAAGATATTCGCTCGTGCTTCAGCGGCCATATGGGATTCTCGCACAGATTAATCCTCGACTTCTCTCCACAATTCCCTGAATGTTTTGGGTGCCAATCGTGGAAAATCTCGACTCTTCGACCAAATTGGCACAGGGAGAACGGAATCTCTCTTTGGCAAGAAAGCTTGAAGAACCCGGGCGAACTTCGAAGCGATGCGGTACAGCTGGAGGTTCTTCATTATCATACACCATAGTTGGACGATAAGGCGTTCAAAGAGATTCGATAAACGTTCCTCAACTGCTTTCCTTCGTAACCAGAGTAAGAGATGATGAACGTCGATCTTCACCGGACAAATTTCCGCACAGCGGCCACATAACGAGGAGGCATAAGGTAAGTCCTTTGCTTCTTCCAGGCTCGCCATCAACGGTGTAAACGCGGATCCAATCGGGCCAGGGTACACCGATCCGTATGTGTGTCCACCAACCACCTGATACACGGGACACACATTCAGGCACGCACCGCAACGAATACAATAAAGAACCTCTCGCATTTTCCGATCAGCGAGAATGTCACTGCGGCCGTTATCAAGAAGAATCAGATGAACTTCGTCGGGCCCGTCTATCTCTCCTTGTTGCTTTGGGCCACGAATTAAAGAGACATAGCTGGTAATTCTCTGCCCCGTTGCGCTTCGGGCGAGGATTGCTAAGAACGTGGATAAATCCTCCAAGCGAGGGATGACTTTCTCGATGCCAAGGATGGCAATATGGATGCGCGGGAGCGTAATCGTCAGGCGGGCGTTCCCTTCGTTCTCGACGATGACGATCTGGCCGGTTTCTGCAATGGCGAAGTTTCCACCAGAAATGCCAATTTGGGCTTTCAGAAATTTCTCGCGCAGGACTTCGCGGGCGATCTTTGTCAGTTCAGTAGGTTCGGAGGTGTATGGTACGCCGAGCTTGTTTGCAAACAGCTTACCAATGTCTTCGCGGCTTTTGTGGATCGCAGGTGTTGTAATGTGGAAAGGCAATTCGCCGGCAAGCTGCACGATGAATTCACCCAGATCCGTCTCGACCGTCTCGATGCCTTCCTTCTCGAGGGCGTGAGAGAGAAAAATCTCCTCACTCACCATGGACTTGGATTTCACAATCAGGGAGGCGTGCTGGCGACGGGCAATTTCGATCACATGGTTGCAAGCTTCTTGATCAGTCTCAGCCCAATGAACATGGATTCCATTCGCACTGGCATGTTCTTCTAACTGCTGCAGGAGATCGGCCAATTGCTCAATGGACTGCGCCTTGAGGATACGGGCAGTTTCCCGAAGTTCTTCCCAGTTCAAGACGTCCTGGACGACGCGATTTCGTGCTTCCACGGAGTGCTGAGTAGCTCCGCGGTAGCGTTGACGGGCAGAAAGATCTAGAACCTTTTCCCTCGCTCTTGATTTAAATGCCTTTGACGTGATGCGCATCGATGCTCCAGGGATCCTTCACCTTAAATTGACGGCGAGAAGCTCTGCCAAGTGGAGAGTCTTTATGGGGATTCGGGAACGCAGAAGTAACCCCGCTATGTGCATCAGACACCCCGCGTCGCTCGCCACAACGTATTCTGCCCCGGATCGTTGAATCGAACGGACTTTCTCTTCCAGCATGGCTGTGGAAATCTCGGGAAACTTGATGGAGAAGGCACCTCCAAATCCACAGCAAGTCGAGGATTCCGGCATCTCGATGAAATCAATTCCCTTCACATTGCGAATCAGAGCCCGCGGCGGATCTTTCACCTTCAGCTCTCTCAGGAGATGGCAGGAGTCATGGTATGTCACGCGCGCAGAAAAAGCCGCACCGACATCCGTTACCTTCAAGATGTCCACGAGAAATTCAGCGAGCTCGAAGATTATTTCCTTCACCCGATCGAGGGACTGCTGGAGGTCTGCCGGGATGGAAAGGTCCTGATAAAACACTCGCACCATACTTGCACAGGAGCCAGAGGGCGTCACGATGTATTCAGCGTCTGAGAAGATTCGAAGAAATCGCACAGCGAGCTTTCTTGCTTCTTCGTGATACCCTGAATTAAACGCAGGTTGACCACAGCACGTTTGGTCGGAGGGATACACCACCTCCAGGCCAAGTTTTCGGAAAAGCCTGAGGGTGGAAAGGCCAACTTGAGGGTAGAACTGGTCAACGAGGCAAGGAATAAAGAGCGAGACGCGCATGCCGTCTGAGAATATGGATAATGAGCTAAATATAAAAGATTACAGCAGAAATACAAACCGAAATCCAACACGATTGTCAGGCGTTGCCCAATTCCGGCAGGAATCAGGTGATGCGGCCTTCCTCCAGCATTCTAGGAGCAGAAGGCAGGCGCGCGCACTTCCCGCCGTTGCTATTCACCACGCGGTTTGTTAGATTCTGACAGCATTCCACAGATGACTGACCTCTTAGACAACGCCATCGAAGCGTATCGACACACCTTTGGCGAAGAACCAACCGTCGTTGCATCCGCCCCGGGGCGGATTAACCTCATTGGCGAACACACAGATTACAATGAAGGTCTTGTCCTTCCCGCTGCGATCGACCGAAGAGTGTATGTGGCGGCAGGGACACGAAGCGATCAGCAGGTTCTGATTTTCTCGAACAGTTACAATACCATAGTGACAACGACATTAGACGCCCTGGGGTCACGCCAGCGCGAAGGCTGGGCGAGTTATCCAAAAGGAGTGCTTTCCTTGGTCCAAGAGCGCGGCTGCAAGTTGACTGGCTTGAATCTCTTGATCTCAAGCAGCGTTCCAGAAAAAGCTGGCCTAAGCTCCTCTGCCGCTTTGGAAGTCGCTACGGCGTTGGCCGTGCTGGAGTTGTTTCAATTCCCGATGGATCCGACACAGCTTGCGCGTCTTTGTCAGAAAGCTGAGAACGAGTTTGTTGGCGTGAGCTGCGGAGCCATGGATCAGTTTGCAGCAGTTTTCGGGAAAAAAGGTTATGCGCTGTTCCTCGACTGCCGATCGCTCCATTCCGAGTTCGTCCCGTTTCCGGAAGGTGTCTTGCTGCTTGTTTGTGACACAGGAGTAAAGCGAGAGCTTGGAAGCACGGAATACGGTCGCAGACAGGAAGAATGCCGACAGGCAGTGGAAGAACTGGCAAGATATCTGCCCGGGATTCGATCTCTTCGTGATGTAGATGTAGCGGCCTTCCTTCAGCACGAAAATCTTCTTGACCCTACGTTGAGGAAAAGAGCACGCCACGTTGTCTCTGAGAACACGCGGGTACGAGCAGCAGTAGAGGACCTCAAGAAAAACGACCTTGATGACTTTAGTAAGCTTATATATCAATCTCACCTGAGTTTGAAAAGAGATTACGAGGTAAGTTCCAGGGAACTGGATGCTGTCGTTGACATCGCAGCCTCAACGGACGGTGTTATCGGCGCACGGATGACGGGGGCAGGATTTGGGGGAAGCGCCATTTGTTTCGTCATGGAGGAGAACTTCGGAGAGCTTAAGTTCAACCTGGAAGAGATGTACCCACGTATCACCGGACGACAACCACAACTCTACATTTGTGAGATTGACGATGGAGCGAAGGTCGAATGGCGACGGTAATCAACGCAGCGTGATCTCCCTGTGAGGCGCAGCACCATGAGAGCATTGGTCCCGCTGGCCAGCTCAGTGTTCATACTTACGGGTGTCCTTGGCTCCCATGCCCCTGGACAGGATCGAGTGGTGTTGCGGGTTGCGAACTGGGCAGAT
>JBBIJH010000054.1:8571-15758 GCA_037446075.1 Ignavibacteriales bacterium | reverse complement strand
GCCGAGCTTATCAACAAGGCTATGCCATCGTTCGAGATGGTGCGGATGGTGAACTCTGGGACCGAGTCAACCATGAGTGCCCTCCGACTTGCCCGTGCCTACACGGGCAGAACCAAGGTCATCAAGTTCGAAGGCTGCTATCACGGGCACGCTGATAGCTTCCTCATCAAGGCAGGATCAGGTGCGATGACGTACGGTGTACCCGATAGTCCCGGAGTACCTGTATCGATCGCGAAGGACACGCTGACGGCTCGGTACAATGACCTCGCTTCAGTGAATCGGCTGGTGAGAAAGCACAAAGGTGAGATTGCGGCCATCATTGTCGAACCCGTAGCCGGAAATATGGGTGTGGTGTTGCCCGAGCAGGGGTTCCTGAACGGCCTCCGCTCGATTTGCTCGAGAGAGAGAATTCTTTTGATCTTCGACGAAGTCATGACAGGATTTCGGATTGCATTTGGTGGCGCTCAGGAGCTTTATGGCATAAGGGCCGACTTGACCACACTCGGGAAGGTGATCGGGGGCGGATTGCCCGTCGGGGCATACGGCGGGAAGAGGGAGGTCATGGAGATGGTTGCACCCAAGGGCCCGGTTTATCAGGCGGGCACTTTATCTGGCAATCCACTCGCACTAGCTGCAGGGTATGAAACTCTGAAGATGCTTTCAGAAAGAAAAAGCGTGTATGGAGAACTGGAAAAAAGAGGGCAGAGCTTGGTCGAGGCGATAGAGGAAAATATCCGGAGGCTTGATCTCCCGGTCACGATCAACCACATCGGTTCCATGTTTACGCTTTTCTTTACAGATAGAAAGGTGATTGATTACTCGACCGCCAAGACTTCCGACACAAGGCGCTTTGCTGCATTTTTCCGGGCGATGCTTGAAAAGAGTGTCTACCTTCCGCCTTCACAGTTCGAGGCAGCCTTCCTCTCGATTGCACACAGTTGGCGCGACATCGAGAAGACGGTCGCAGCAAGCGGGCGTGCAATGGCAGTAGCTTTTTCGCCCCAACAGAAATAAGAACGCCACCCCGACCTCTTCTTGTCAGGATGACGCTCATGCCGCCCCCAAACTGGAATCAGCCTCAGCCTACCGTTCCTGAGATTGAGACGCTTGGTGGATTGCCGTTAGGACTTGTGACACTGATCACTACGGTCACAGGGATTGGCGCCTGAACTCCTCCCAGCGTTTGATCGACGACCTGGAAAGTGAACTGGGTCGTGCCGGGGCCTTTTATTTGAGTGTCACCAAGAGTAATGTTGATATCTCCCGTTACACTGAGATTAATCGTTGTATTGGGGGGAGCTGTGTATTGCAGCGTTACGGTAATTTGAGTCCCTGCGGCTAGCGGATTTCCGTTTTGATCAGAGACCTCAAAGCTGATCGGACCAGAGACGCCGCCGCTTGGCACAGCAAAGGTCGAAGGCGCTACGTTCTTAATCGTTGGGGTACCTGAGAACAACACGAATACCGAGCTCGTCACTGTTTCGCCGAACTCCCCGACAGTCATTGCACTTACACGTGCGAACCCTGGACCGAGAACGGGATCGACTGGGAGAGGATTTCCCGATAACAGTATGGCGTCAGCATTCCCTGTCGCATCAGTATAGCCGGATGCAGTAATCACCCCACCTGTGGTAGCGAAGTAAACGGCAGTTCCCGGCTTGACTGGATTGCTCCACTTGTCCCCGGCAAGCACCTTGATCGTATTTTTCTCCTTGAGCTTATCCCATCCCGGGAAGTTACGCTTCTCAGCGCCGATCGAGAAGTGGGACTGAACTGGGAAGCCACCAAAGATATCGATGATCACTGGTGCTGAGCGAATCGTCCTCGAGCCTATGGTCGCTCGGGCGACAACCTGGACAACGCCGGCCTTGATTCCAGCGCTCAATGTTGTCTGAACTCTGCCCGTTGAAGGGTCGGAAAGTGCAGAAACAGGAGAGATGTACTCACCACCGCCCGGCCCACTGCCGATGGAGAACACAACGGTAACCTGATGTGCTTCGTCGACTGGCACTCCAAGGGAATCCCGTACTTCGAAAGTGAGGACGGCCGTCTCATTTCCTCCAACTTCGCGAACAGAGATGGCAGGAAGAGTGGATTGAATGAAAGCAATGGTTGCAGCTTGGCCCGAACCACCGCCACCGACCACATCAGACGCGAGTAGTGTACCACTGAAATTGTACGTCTTATCGCCGTTTGGACTACGTACAGAGATCAAGACAGCAAGGGATTTGGAACCCTCGGTGTCAAGTGTTCTTGTATCAGTCAGAGAAAATGAAAACCGGGTGTACCGCTGTCGATCCTGAGTATCCGGAAGCACCAGTTGAACATCTCCAGTGACTTGGACATCCGGAGACCCGGAGACAGTCACCGTTATCGAGCTGCCGCTGCTCAGGGGATTGCCATTCTCGTCCGCAACCAGGTACTCAAAACGCTGTGTTCCACCATCGCGGAGGGTGAAACCCGAGGCTGGACCTGCAACGATAGTGCTTCCGGAGAAAAGAACGAGAACACTATCCGCGATCGTTGCGCCACCTTCACCAGTTGTGGTGGCCTTGACCCAAGAGAATCCCCGTCCATACACCGCATCCACAGGCTGGGGATTACCGCCGTAGAGAGTCGCAGAAGCTGCTCCAGCAGCATCAGTCAGAGAGAAGGCCGTAATTGTTCCACCGCGCGATCTAAAGTTGATGCGCGTCCCCGCAGCGACCGGATTCCCGAATTTATCGCCTACCCTTACACGAATGTTGTTCGTCGCCTCGAGAGATAAGAGGCCCGGGAAATTCTTCTTCTCCACGCTCATCGTAAAGTGCTCCTGATCCGGCAGCCCAGTAACGATGACAACCTTCAAAGCAATGTTCCGAGCCAGAGGTTTCCCTGGAACAACGGACACGATTGCTGTATCGGGCGCAAATCCAACACGCCGCGTGATCAGGCGAGTCGTGTACGAAGAATCGGACTGAAAGGAGAATTCATAGTTACCTGAGGCGTCCGTTGTATCTGTCAACGGCGGTCTTTCTAAGTCAACAATCGCACCTACAATTGGGGCTTGGGTATCGAGGTTGATGACCTTCCCTGTGATCGTCACCGTTTTCTCCGGTAGAGGACCGAGTGGCTTCTCAATGCACCCAACGAGGATCATTGGTAGCGCAAGCGTTGTCAGGAATCTTATTTTAACCATTTTCATTTTGAACCCTCCAGCTATCCGCGGTGTGAGAATGGGGGTTTTAGTTACGGACGATCCCTTCTTGTTCCTAGTACCCATCCTCCAACTTCTTCTTACGAGACTTTAGATCCCGTTCCATTTCTGTCCGTTTTTTCAATAGGATATCTTCCTTTGTGAGCACGCGATCTCGGAGCGCAGGAACAAGTTCTGCTTTGACCAGGATTATCAAATCCTTTCGGACAGTTTCCACCTTGTTGTGACCAAAGATATAGCGTAGGCCTAAAAACCACCAGGGAAGGTCCTTCAAGACTGGGACACCCTCTCGGAGGGTTTTATCTTCATTCGTATATAGCCCAGCGATCACCGTCTCTTCGCCGTCCAGCAGGAGTGTGGACGTGGTGGCCTCGGTCTTCCCCTTCTCAAAACCAAGCGCCGATGGTGCAACGCTGCTCCGCTCCACATGAAGTTGCAGGTGAATGAATGTCGTGTCGTTCTCTGTTATGACTTCGGGAGTCACGCGTATAATCGTACCTGCGTGTTCGATCCGAGTGATGAGGTTCCCGGCGAAGTCACGAACGTTGATCGGGAAGTCTGTGCCAACTTGAATAACGCCCTCCTGACCTGAACGAACGGTGACTTGAGGCCGAGCGATCAACTCTGCGAGGGATTTTGACTCGAAGAGTCTTATCAGAGTGTGAATATCCGCCTCAAAATCAAAACGCGGACTCCCCTGGATCTGGAAGAGGTCCGAGACCGCGTCAGCCGCTTTCTGCTCCACACTTATATTCACGTTGTTGCCACGGAAGACGCTCCAGGATATACCACTCTCGCGGATTTTTGCCATGTCGACGGCATAGAAGACGGCGGTGATCTGGACCTCACGCGTCTTGAGGCTGGGTCGCTCCTCTCTTCCAACAGGTTTTTCTTCCGCCGTTGGCAGAAGCGAGACCACCCGAATATAGTCCGCTGCCTCCTCGTACCACAGATTGTTGAACCTCAGGATTCGCTCGAAGGCATCCCGCCAGTGCATCGACTCGATATCCACGCCAATCGGGTTCGTTCGTTTCTCCGGATCGAAGATGATCTTGCCCGTGAATTTCTTACTTAGCTCACTGAAGATTGAAATCGCTCGGTCGAAGGGCGTAGCGAACGAGAGCGAGACAAGCTGCTCGGGTGCGATGTAACTTCTCTGTAGCCTCTCTCTTTCTGCTTGGGTCTGTGCGAATGTTGTCGAGACGACCAGGACAGCGCAGAGAAAAAGCCCCCCAAAAGTAATCTGTTTTCCTTTCATTTTTTCCCCTCGTTTGGTGATTGACGGTAGCGGACTTTCAGTACGACGGTCTCGCTGATCCCTCCCCTGTTGATGACGAACTCGACTTTACTTTCTTCGAGTGAAATCTTACTGAGGTAACCCATGTAAACTCGATCGCCAACGGATAGCTCCCAAACCTTGCCCTTATGATCGGACACGAACGCCTTTCCCGGGATGATGGCCTTCAGTTCAGCCTTGTCAACTTCGACCAGACCTTCCACATTTGGTGGCACGTCAGGGCGAATCAGGGGCCAGAACGGATTATGACCGAGGTCGACGATTGAAGTGTCGCGCCAGGCAATACTGCTCGAGAGCTCCGTCAGTGGCGTGAAATACGCTTTCATCTCGATGTCGTACTCGACAACGGGGTAGGGCTGGTCGTATTCTGGATCGCGTGATATCGCCTGCCTCAAGATTAGCTTCGACAGTTTGAATAGACGGCGCCCGTTCTCGAGAGACCAGATGAAGCGATAAATGCCGTAGAAGGGGCCCTCCCCTTTAAGGCTATATGTGTTCCAGCCGAACCTCTGCTCCTGTTTCGTCCCGACGAACTGAACGTCGGCTTTCACGCGACCACTGGAGAACAAGACGCCGTTCAGGTAAGCATTGGTTTGACTGGTAACATCTTCCACCGGGATATCCTTCGTGCGCTGGCTCCAACGAGCTTCCAACGCCTCTAGTTCTGTCTGAACCACGTTGTACTGCTGGAGGAGATCCGGGCTATTCAAAAGTTCAGTATCTACCTTTTTGATCTCCTCTTCAATGAGTCGGATCTTATTTGGTTGCCGAATACTAGTCCAATAACCTCCAAAGATCAAGACAAGGACTAGAAGGATTGCAAGCACAATGGTATTTCGAACAGCAAATGACACAGTTGTCTCTCCTCTGATCGTTTATGGCTCCAATGAAGAACCTCACTGATCGCGAACGTTGGGAATATAAATCTCAAACTCGTATACTTTTCGGTCTCTAATGAACCGCTCCGCAATATGTCGGAGCGTGGCACGGTTGTAGAAAGAAGCGAGCTTAGGAATTCTCGCTCGATACAGAGCATAGCCGCTCATTACCATTCCGCCATCGGCCGTCGAAGTGATGCTGGTTATCCACATCGATCCCAGTTCGCGCACCTTCGTCGTCGTCTTCATGACCATTCTTGTCCATTGATCACTCCCGGGGACAAGGGAATCGTAAACAGCAATCGCGCCTTTTCTCATCTCGATTTTCTTTGAGATCTGTTCGATGGCTGCTTTGTATGCCAGGTTTTCAGCAAGCTGGTCTTGCTTTTGAGTCAGGATAGCGTCTTTTGCCCGAACTTCGGTCCCAAGCTTTAACGAATGCCACGTGAAGTAGAAGGTCGAAAGAAACAACAGCACCATGATCAAGTATCCATGCCAAGCAACCTTGAAAAATTTTTGCCTTTCAATGAGGGCAATAGGCAGCAGATTAGTCGGCGAAAAGTTCCTGTTCCTTGGCTGCAAGGCTCTCCAGGCTGTAGCGATCGATACGGCGTACTCGGAGCAGACTTCACCAGTCTGTTCCTCAGGTTTCATTCTCCGCAGGGCGCTCACCTGCAGGTAGTCGATCTGGACCGCCGGAAATCGAGAAGCAAGGAACTCTCTCAACCGGAGCCTGTGAGCGTATCCGGTCAACACAATGCGATCGAGCTTTGAAAGAGCAAGATTGTCTTGTTCGAGGAGAATTCTACTGTACAGCCGGTTGTCGAGGTACGGTGAGTCTATCCCCTCCGTGATCAAAGGTGCGAAGTGCAGGTGCTCCTCCCCTCTCATAAAGATAATCCGACTGAACTCTACGCCGACGTAGACAATGGCTGTGACTTCGTTTTCCGCGGGTGCATACTCGAGTCGTACAAGGTTCATCAACGCGATGTCAGAGGCATCAATAAAAGGGATCCGTGGCAGGCGCTTTCCCAGATATGGCTTGATTTCTTCGAGAAGTTCGATAAGGCTCAGACCATCTTCCCGGATAATGCAGAGGGCACCCGTCTCATGTGATGGGATTACGGAGACCTCTTCCGGTTCTGGCGCATCGGTGCGGAGGGCCCTGAGCTGCTCCAGAACCTTCTTCTTCACGATGCCGTTCTTCCCCTTGTGAGCACCTTCCAAGACCTGGTAGTAAAGGTTTGGCTCGGCAATCGAATAGGAGAGAAGATACTTCTTCGGCGGGTACTCCGAGAGCAAACCGAGGAGGACGGAGGTGTTTGTATCGGAACGGTCTCGCTGTGCCAGAAGACCCACCGGCGGAATTCCCTCCGTGAAAAGATCCTGGCTCCCTTCGAACCCGGCAGTATCCTTTTCGCGTTCGTCGAGCTTCTTGGGGAGCTTCAGCGTCTTTAGCTCCTGAATGCATATCTCGTTCTTCTTAAGTGAGAGATGAGCAAACTTTAGTTCGAGGCCATCCACGAAGATTCCAAACGCAGCCTTGCCTTCTCCTTTTAAGCTCTTACCCATGATGTTTTAGATCCCTCTGAAAAAAGTTTAATCTTTTCCGATGACGGTGAGTAGTTGTTCCATCCTCTTCTTGTTGTTTGCATAATTGATTCCGGTCTCAAGGGAGATCCTCTTCGCCAGATAAAGGCGCCGCAAGTCCTGTTCCATCGTGATCATTCCAAGATTCCCAGATTCAGCAATCATCTGATAGATCTCCTGAGTATTCCCATTCTTGATGGCTGCCTTCACCCCCGGCGTTACAAGG
>JBBIJH010000054.1:0-8561 GCA_037446075.1 Ignavibacteriales bacterium | reverse complement strand
ACCCGTTGACCATCGAGACTGGGGACGAGCTTCTGAGAAATCACGCACTTCAACACATCGGCGAGACGGTTACGCACGCGATTTTGCTCGATTGGCGATACTTCGCCGATGATACGGTCGATACTTTCCACTGCCGAGCTAGTGTGCAGAGTGGAGAAAACCTTGTGACCACTATCCGTGATCTCAAGCGCTGTCATGATAGTTTCTGGGTCGCGCATCTCTCCGATCACCACTATGTCGGGGTCTTGACGGAGGGCTTGAATGACGCCGTCGCGGAACGACATGACATCTCTGCCGACCTCGCGGTGTCGGACGATACATCGGTCAGACTTGTGGACGTACTCGACTGGCGATGCAATGATTATGATATGTCCATCAACAGCATGATTATTTGCGTCAATGATGGTGTCGAGGGTCGAACTCTTTCCCGATCCGGTGATGCCCGTGATCAGGGTAAGACCCTCCTTTGTATGGACCAGGTTCAGGACACGCCCAATGTTCGGATGGAGCTCGAGATTCTTGTACGGCCGCACATAATTCGTGATGGCCCGCATGTTGACTGCAAGATGGTCCAGATCGAAGTACGCATCGGCTCGGAGGCGACGTACTGTATCAGAATCCTGGACAGAGTACGAAAAGTCGAGATTTCGGCTCTCGTACAGGATTTTCCTTTGAACCTCTGTAAGGACGTTCTGAATGAGGCAACTAGCCTCGTCAGGGGTGTAACTCCCCCAGGCGGGATCCGGCTTCTTTGATCCGAAGATTCTGTACCAGATGTAGCCGTTACAGCCCACCCCGCCTATCTCGACGTCTGAGGCTTCCACGAGGAACATCTTCGTCAGAATCCGGTCGAGCTGCTTTTTCAGGGTTTTCTTTGTCTCTTCGGGGAGATGAGTCACAACTTCGCCAATGGCAATTTCTCTTTCAACGCCGATGAGCGTCGTTGGGAGATTGCCCAAGATACTGCTCAGGATTTGTCGGACTTCATTGACCCCTTCCGTGTCTTGCAACGGCCTCTCTACCATGGCACGGTGTGCCTTCTCGAAATTGCTCGGCTTACTATCTGTCCTCACAAGCATTTTCTCTTTCTCCTAGAATCTTGGTAGCCGGAATGACTCCCACCATCCAGAGATTAGGAGTGTCTTTGTGTAGAACCCCGGAAAGTACGGGGGGCGAACGTTGGGATTTGCAAGCCTCGGATCGTACCGATAGCGCTTGCTAAAACCAGATATGATTTTTGAGCCAGAAAATGTACCGACGGCCCCGCGTGTATCCTGGACGATGCTTCCAACGATCCGGAGCTCTCCACTCACTGGCCGCGTGTTATAGTGCTCTGCACCGAACGACCCATTTCGAACGAAGATGGCCGCGTGAATTTCACAGTCATTATTATTCGCCGCATTGTCAGCGACAAGAATCGAGCTCTCTGAAACCAACCCTAGGAGGTCGTCGCTGTCGCCATTCAGGGGATTTCGTTCATAGACAATGTTGTCCTCGATGAAGATGGTATTGAGAGAACCAATGGTCAAACGACCGTCAAGAGAGCCCTGGACGTGTACGCGATTTTCTCCAACCAGGGCGCCGTTAAAAGCGGGGTCTGACAAACGGATCGAGTCGATGACTGGGCCCGTGGCCGAATTTCGGACGTAGACCATCCCATCCTCGTTCGCTCCAGATCCTGCAGCTAATGTGACCCAGATCTCCGATGTGTACCTTCTTCCACCAGCGGTCGAGGCACCCATGAGTTGGGAAAGGTCAGCGGGAAAGGGAATCGGCGCCACTCCAGTCTCGTAGCCGTTTTTGAAGATCGCCTTGTTTACTCCCGTGCCGGGCTTTGGATCGAATTGCTTCGCCGTCGTTACCTTTTCCCAGAAGACAGGGCTTCCATTGACGTGAAGGATTCCGTTTGAGTGAACACGCCCCCAAACTGTATCCTTTGTGATCCAGAAGACGTTTCCCTCAAAATTAGTCATCCATGCGAACATGGAAAAGCTTTGATCTTGGAGAGTCCGGAAAGTTACATCCACTGTGTCACGCAATTCCCTATAGGTAGAGATTGTTCGAAGTCGCAAGAGAGCAGGATTTAGACTATCCATACGCGCTGTATACTTTCCTCCCGCAAAAGGCCCGGCGGTAAACACTGGGGGGTCTGCAACAACGCCACGGAGATTGGGATTCTGGTAAACCTTGGAAAGGGCAACGTTCGCGCCAGCCAGGGCGAGATTATGGGAAACTGTGTTCTCCAAATAGAAAGACACGTTTTCCACGGCCTTTGTTTCCAAGTCATTCATATTGTAAGAGATCTTTCCCCAAATGATCCCGAATCCAACCACGAGAATTAACGCCGCTTTCCCTCCCATTTGTCACCTCCATCTTTCTTGAGCAAAAGGCAAGACCCGGCAGGGCCCTCGATTTCGGTGCCTCAGCGTCTCAGGTTTTGAGAAGCAAGCCTAGTTTGCCTCCACATGGACGTAGAATAGAGTGCATCACGCTCTCCTGGTGCAATCTGCGTCTCTCTCCGGTAGAGAGCATACGGGTTCTGAACTTCAAGAGTGATTTCAACAATCTTTATTGATCCTAAATCCTCTGCGGGAATTGGTGGAACCAACGTATCAGCCTGCGCTTGCGTGAAGTAACGGAGATGGAATCCAGTAACCGTCCCAACGGCGCTACGTTGGCCGCGGTTTACTTGTCGGTAGAGGAACCTATCGCTATCATTCTGGGTCGCGCTTAATTCACCCGTCGAACCCGTGTAGTACCGAACTGTATCAATGTTGCCATCAACGTCTAAGTCAGTGAGGAAGGCAATCGAGGTATCCCGCGCGTCAACGACAGTCGCTAGCGAGTCCGGCACATTGTAACCCATATTCCGAATCTCCCCCTCTACAATCTGGACTACCGAAACAAGCATCTGCTGGACAAACGTATCCCCGTTCATCTTGAAGGCGACCTCCAGGGCGAGGTCATTCGCAGAGATGATGGACAACAAGAGGATTCCGCCAATCAGAATCGAGAGGATGATATCAAAGATCGTCGACATAACACCTCTGCCTCAAGCCATTTCAATCAAAATGAAAATACCCGACTACGAAGGAGGTCTTTAAGGTATCCTGACCGGCTGGGGATTCCCGCCAGACTTGCATGTCTACACGTTTTACAAAAGTCTTCGATGATGAGATAGCATTGATGTCATTGGGATTGACATAATTGACTGCAAATCGGGTTCGGTATGTTCCGAGTGCTCCTCCGGGGTTTGTCTGGTCTATTTCATAGCCGTTAAAATCATCGACGTCATCAAAAGTTTCCAGATTTGTTTCCGTCGGCTCTCCGGATGGAGGAGGATTGTCGGGTCCGAGAACCGAAGAAAGGTAATTCATCTCTGATGCGGTCAAGAATGAATCGACCGTCACCTCATCGAACGCCAGGCCCTGAATGACCTCTTGATAGGAGATTGCCAGGGCAACTTCAGTGATGTTGCTTTGAGTCGTGTCGATCGTTTTCGTGCTATCTGCCACCAAGCCATAGAACGACAGCAAGATGGTCGATAGCAGCATGAGAGCGCCCATCGTAAGGATGACTTGCCCTGTTGACATGTCCTCAGTCTCCCGTTAGTCGTTCCCGAGTTGCCCAGCGTTTGGAACCACTGTGCAAGAGGGGGTTTCCTCCTAATCCTCAATGGTCGTTGCTAAAACCTCCTGCATCGTCGTTACACCCTCCAGTACCCGTTGCATCCCCGCGCGACGCAGAGTCCACATTCCATCTTTAATGGCCTGCTGGCGAATGGCAGCTTCGTCGATGTAAGTGCCCGCACTCATAATGATATGCCGGATCTCACGGGTGAAGTAGAGAGCTTCATGAATTGCGCAGCGCCCTCGATAGCCGCTGTTACAACGACTGCATCCGACTGGTTCGTAGATTGTATGGCTCTTCAATTCCTCTTCTGTAAACCCGAATTTCAGATACTCCTCCCTTTCACCCGCCCGGATGGGCCGCTTGCAATAGCTGCAAAGCGTGCGCACTAAGCGCTGTGCCACGATAATGTTGATGGAGTATGCCAGGAGGAATGGTTCAATGCCCATTTTGTAAAGGCGCGAAAGAACGCTGGGAGCGTCGTTTGTGTGGAGCGTCGTGAAGGTCAGATGTCCTGTGTTGGCTAGCTTAATGGCAATCTCAGCTGACTCTTTGTCGCGCATCTCCCCGACCAGCACGATGTCTGGATCATGGCGTAAAATTCCGCGCAGCGCTTGTTCAAAGTCCATCTTCGGCCCAAGTTTCAACTGCCGTGCTCCTTTAATGATGTACTCGACCGGTTCCTCGACCGTGAGCACGTTTACCGTCGGGTCAATCACCTGATACAATGCAGCTACGATTGTCGTGCTCTTCCCGCTTCCGGTCGGCCCTGTGAGTATGACCATCCCTTGCGGTTGATTGATCGCCTTGTAGAAAGCTTCTCGAGCCGGACCAACTAAGCCAAGCTGCTCAAGATCCGTGATCACTTTCCGGTCATCGAGAACCCGTAGGACGACGCTTTCATACTTATGCCTGAAATCCTTACCAGCAATCGGCAAGATGGAGACTCGGTAGCGGATTTGGTGCCCATCAATGACTCGCTGAATGAAACCGTCCTGTGCACATTCTCTCTCAAAGCGATCCACATTCTTCGCCCGATCTTTTACGACAGCGGTGATAGCTTCTGGAGTGGTGTTCTCCTGGATATGCCATAACCTCAGGTTCCCGTCAATTCTAAAGTGGAACTCTGTGCGATTCCCTTCTTTGGGAATAATATGGATGTCGCTCGCCCCTTGCCTCACGGCCTCCACAAGCGTTCCCTCGATGAGGTTGACGAGGGCACTTTTCCCGATTTCTGCCTCGATAGCTTCCTCATCAATTCCTTGCTCATCGTCTTTTTCTTCGAACGTGACATCGCTGGTCTCAAGAAGCTTCAAGTAAATGTTCTGTGCAGGGAGGACTTGCTCGATGAGTGTTTGAACATCTTTGAGACGACAATAGGCGATTTCATATTTTCGTACGCCAAAATTCCTTGCAATCTCGGGAATGTTTCGGTCCGTCGGGTCTGCCGCGATGATGATCAGCTTTGTCGGGTCCTTCTCGTCGTACTTTAGCGGCAATACCTTGCTTTGTATACTAAGCTCCCGAACTTTTTCTGGCAATGCGTCGACGAGATTCTTAATGAAGTTAGCCCTATCTTCATCGATTACTTCGTCCGCCAAGTAGATTTCGCGGAAAGCATAGAGGCTCGCGACTTCGCGGAACACAGCGTCATGATCGACGCCGAAGTCGGAAACGAGGATCTGGCCAAGGTTTCGGCGAGCTTTCTTGTTCACCTCCGATTCCTTCAGTGCGAGAGCCCTCTCGAGCGTCTCGTAGTCGACAATCCCCTTCTTCAGGAGAATGAAGCCGATCTTGTCGGTGATGTCGATTGGACGGGTTACTTCTTCTCCCGACAACACGGCTGCAGGCTGTTTCGGAGATTTCTCGATCGTTTTTGTTGCAGGCTCCACCGTCGGTCCGTATTTGCTACAAAGTGTAAGAAATCAGAAACGCTATCTCACGGCTCCGCTCGAGACTTGCGACGGGTGTTTGGGCGATATCGTCGCGGTCTCCGAAGACACGATTGTGAGAGCAGTAATGACAATCATAATGATCATCGAAATGCTGAGCTGAATAAAATCTACAGCATTCCGTAGTCGGTACGTGGTGTCCTTCTCATAGTAGTTCGCCAGCTGCAAGGTGGTCGCTTTCAAGGTACCAGTCTCCGCTCCAGAATGAAAGCGAGCCAGAGCGGTCTTCGGGAAAACCCCGGTTGCCTCAAAGGCGCGTGTGATATCCGTGCCTTGTTTCAGCATCATTGGGATGGCGATGTTCTTGATTTGGGCTTCCATATACTTGTTTCCGCATGCCTCTGCTGCAATCCGGATCGCATCGATATTCTCGCCGCTCCCACTGTACAGTGCGTAGAACACCCGGCAGAAAATTTCCACACTCGTCTTATGGAACAGCCGACCTACGAGCGGCAGCCTGATCATATACTTGTGGACATAATAGCGGCCCTTCTCCGTTGTAGCGAGGCGCGCACCGATAATGACAGGAGCCAGAGCTACAGCGGTAAGAACGAGAGCGTTCTCCGTAATGAAGTGGCTTAGTGATAGTGTCGCGCGTGTCATCGGCGGCAAAGTGATTTTTAGTCTCACAAATAGCTCGGCCATCGACGGGAAAATGTATCCCACGTAGAAGATCACAGCGGCAAACAAAAAGAAAAGCGTAATTAGAGGCATGATGAGGGCACTCTTGAGATTCTTCCTGAATTCTGCCTGGCGTTCCAGAAACTTCGCACAGCTTTCATAGACCTCTGCCATATTGCCGCTCTTGGAGGCCAGGCCCAACATGTGTGCTGCGAACTTTCCCAGCACTCCTGACTGACGTCGGAACACCTCTTCGCTGTCCCGACCTTGCTTGAGTTCAGCATTAATCTCCCGGATTGCTTCCTGGAGAGTCTTGTTCTGTGTATCACTGGCCAGAAGCGTCAGAATCTCATTAAACGGGAGTTTCTGGTTTACTAAGTCCGAGCTAATCCGTACAAAAGCAATGATATCCGTTGTTGGGGGTCTTAGGCGA
The DNA here is from genome assembly GCA_037446075.1 of Ignavibacteriales bacterium. Lineage (GTDB taxonomy): Bacteria > Bacteroidota > Ignavibacteria > UBA10030 > JAHEZR01 > JBBIJH01. Next base: position 1,925 of record JBBIJH010000054.1, on the reverse strand, counting down.
AAATCGAAAAGCTTTTTCCGAACATAGACAACTTGGTAACCAACCTTGCGGAGGGCGTCGTCAACCTCCTCCCTGGTATAAGCCCGCTGTTCTCCAGTTAGAGCTTTGCCATCCGGCTGCTTTACTTTGTAAAGGAACGCAACCCGCTTATGCACTTTCAGAAGTTCAAAGTGCTGCTGGGAAGCCAATTCTCGGCCGCGGCGCCTGGCCTCTCGAAGCGATTCAGCGTTGATTGTGCCGCGGACGATCTTCCCCGTCCTCAATAGTCCTTCTATGCGAAACTCAGGCATATGTCATTCCAAGACAAAGTTTCTTTTGCCTTCACCCTCGACCCCTTGCCCAAATCGGGAAGGGGTGTCCAAAGGACAGGGTGAGGCGCAGTGCACACAAAAAAGGGAGAGGATGCGGTTCGATTCCTCTCCCTTCCCTGTTCCGTGGGGTGCTTTCCCTTCCCCCTTAGAGAAATCCGATCCCCACAGACTCTTGGTCTCATATATCAGAAGGCGACGAATCCTCGAGGATCATTTCGTTGCTCGTAGGCAGGGAATGGAGAACTCCCTTCGTCATTGCCAGGAAAAGTCTGACATCGGCCTAGAATTCGACATGCGTCGCCATCCGGTCGGTGTATACGCTGCAGTAGACCGTTACGTTATTTGCACCGACCTTCTCCACGCCCACTCCTTTCAGTATCACATGGGCGCTGTCGCCACCATCAACGCTGTATGTACCATTTGGATTTGTCCACTCCGTACCACTTACAGGCTGCGTCAGGTCCGCGATAGTGATCAAGCTGCCGCCGGGCTTGTTGAAGCTATTCCCACCGCCACCTAGCGCAATTGGTCGACGATAGTACTGCTGTGCACGCGCCCCGAGATTCACAAGGTCATTCGTGACGGCATCTCGGTTAGCCGAGATCGCGTTGTCCTGGAACATCGTGATACCGACAACGACAGCGATTCCAACGACGATCACGCCGAGAATGATAAGCAAGAGTTGCTGTTGACCCATAGAGTAATTTCTCCTTTCTTATGGGTTTTTGTTTTGGTTATGGAGTTAGTGCTCCGAGGAGTTAATGTCTTCGTATAAATTCACGAGGTTCTTGTCAGTGGATTACTGCAGTGACGATGCTATCGCTGGTGACGCGACAATGTACTTCGACAAACGAGCCGTCTCTTTTCTGGAACCCTAAACCCTTTAGCGTAACCTGAATTGAATCGTTGTTGAGGATGCTGTAGGAGCCATTTGCATTCTTCCATGTGACGCCGTCTGACGAGAGAGTTAGCCTCGACATTCCGTTCTCAGGCGTTAAGCCGGCAAAGCTGTTCCCTCCACCCCCGAGTGTCTGGGGCCTTCGAAAATACTGCTGAGCACGCACTCCAAGGTGAACGAGGTCGGTCGTAACGGAATCTCGATTTGAGGAGATTGCGTCATCATGGAAAATCGTGAATGCGATGATCACTGCAACACCCACCACAATTGTTCCAAGTATGATTAGAAGTAGTTGCTGGGTTCCCACGTGGGCCTTCTTTCTTCTGAAGACTGTTAGAGACCGCCAACCATACTTCTCAATTCGCTGCTACAGTTTGTCACAAGGCATGTGCCATCCGTTAGTTTTGGGCCATTTTCTTCCAAAACTAATCAGATTCTGAGGAATCTGAGGCGCTGAGTGGTTCTCCAGAGTCGCTGAGTGTAATTCTTACCGCGTCTTTTGTTGATTTTTCACAGAAGAGCAACCTGTGGGAAAACCACTGCGGCCAATCCTGCGAAAGAGAAGCCGATTCTCATCGTCCTAGCTGGGAGCTGCGTGGCACCTATAGTCCAGCGGAAAAACTGAAAAATAGTGCTCAAATAGCGAGGAAAGTGACAATCACGGAAGGCCTTCGGGGGAAGCGGCGGAAGCGGATTGCAGTAGGATAAACTCACTC
>JBBIJH010000053.1:0-16105 GCA_037446075.1 Ignavibacteriales bacterium | reverse complement strand
AGCGGAGTTTACTTCTACGCTATTGAGGCAAAGAGTTCTTCCGCCTCAGGGAAGGGTTTTGTGTTGACGAGGAAGATGTTCTTGCTGAAGTAAGAAGTGGGCCTTCATCGTGGAGAGCCCGCCACCGACTCAGCGGCGGGCTCTTGTATTTCTCGGCGTCGCCAGTGGAGCGAATGTACTCCTGGGGCGCCTCTCTGAAACCTTTCGCTACTCTGCGAATCATTCTCAAAATGCGTTCTCTGATTTGGGAAATCTGACGGGAGTCTTCCCTTAATTCCCTTCGGAAATGAGTTTTCCCCTCTCCCCCTTTTGGCACAATAGTTGACCTCGATGGAAGCCGGAGAGTCCATTGGCTCCGGCATCCCCCACCTAAAAACCAGCCAGATATAGGAGAACAACCATGGGAAAAGATGCCCTCATCAAGGCGCTGAACCTCGATTGCGCCGATGAATTGCAAGCCATTATCCAGTACATGGTTGACCACATGATGGGTGAAGGCACAGAAAGCCTTCCCATCATCGAGTTGTTCAAGAAACACGCCATGGCAGAGATGAAGCACTATGAGCGTCTCGCCGAACGTGTGATCTATCTTGGCGGCGTACCATCGACTGCAGTTGGGCAGTTCAAGAAGGGTGGGACTCTGAAAGAAATGATCGAAAGGGCACTGAGCGATGAACGAAAAGCCATCAAACAGTACCGAGAACACATCGAGCTTGCAGGAAAAGAAGGAGACCCCGCCACGCGACATCTCCTCGAGGAAATCCTTCTTGAGGAAGAAGAGCACGCGCACGAGTTGGAGAACCTTCTCGAAGGGAAATAAGCCATACGTGGACAGGCATTATATGATGCGAAGGACTCCATGACTGGGGTACGATTGAGGATATCTTTTCTTCTCGCATTCCTCCTACTCTCGCTTCAGGCAAGGTCGCAGGCATCGGAGGAGTGTCTTGCCTGTCATAGCGATCAGTCTCTCTCTATGGAGAGGGTAAGGAAGCCTGTCTCGCTCTTTGTGGATAAAGCAGTCCTCGACAAATCTGCTCATGGAACACTGAGCTGCGTGGATTGTCACGAAGGTTTCGATCCGAATGAGATTCCCCACGCCACCGTGATCAAGAAGGTCGAATGCAAGAGCTGCCATGAAGAAACAGGCTATGATAAAAGCATCCATGCGCTTGCAAGAAAGGATATTTCAAAGAGGAAAGGGAAAGCCGCTGCACCGGGATGCAAGGACTGCCACGGTACTCATGATGTTCTTGCCTCGAGCAAAGTTGAATCCACTGTCAGTCGAACTCATCTCTCTGCGACCTGTGGTAAGTGCCATGGGGATGTAGTGACTCACTTCTCTCAATCGGCACACGGTACTGCGCTAGCTCAGGGTGTGCAAGGCGCGCCAGCGTGCATCGATTGCCATGGCGAGCATAACATCGAGCCGGTGGCGAGCAAGGAGTCTCCTGTCTACAAGACTCGCGAAGCGAGGGTCTGTGAGAGCTGCCACCTCGATAACCCCGAGGTGAGAAAGCGGGTGGGACCTTCGGCGGGATTTATCGCAGCCTACGAGCAGAGTGTTCATGGAAAAGCGCTTCAGAAAGGGAATGAGAGTGCCGCAACCTGCAGCAACTGCCACGGTGCTCACGACATGCAGAAGGGGAGTGACCCGAGATCCCTTGTTCACAAGATGAACGTTCCGGAAACCTGCGGCCAATGCCATGCGGATGTTAGGAAGACCTATGACGAAAGCGTGCATGGGAAGGCAGTCCTGAGCGGCAGCAAGGACTCTCCGGTGTGCACCGATTGTCACGGGGAGCACCAGATTTTGCCACCAACCGATCCACGCTCTCGGGTAGCAGCGGGGAATGTTTCTGCACAGGTGTGTGCCGTATGCCACAACTCTCTCGCCCTGACACAACGCTATGGGTTGCCGAGCGACCGGTTCAAGACCTTTCAGGACAGCTACCATGGACTTGCACTGAGGGCGGGTTCGGTGGAAGTTGCCAACTGTGCGAGCTGTCATGGTTATCATGACATCAAACCGTCTTCCGACCCGGGATCGAGTGTTCACAAAGCAAATCTCGCGATCACATGCGGGAAGTGCCATCCCGGTGCTAATGAAAACTTCGCCAAAGGCGTTATCCACGTCGTTGTAGCAAAAGATGGAGAGGCTGTTCTCTACTGGATCAGAGCGGCGTATATCAGTCTCATCGTAGTTACCATTGGTGGAATGTTCTTCCATAATCTTTTTGACTTCGTAAAGAAGGCGAAACTCCGTTATGCGATCCGGCAAGGGAGAGTCAAAGAAGAAATTTACGGTCCCAGCCTTTACTTGAGAATGACTCTGAGCGAACGGCTGCAGCATGGTGCCCTCTTGGTGAGTTTCATCACACTTGTCATCACAGGCTTCATGCTGAGATTCCCAGATGCGTGGTGGGTTGTTTTGATCCGTCAACTCAGCGAGAGTGTTTTTGAGATCCGGAGCCTTGCTCATAGGATCGCTGGTGTTGTTCTCATCGCGACGAGCCTTTATCATGTGTACTATATCTGCTTTGTCCCTCGAGGGAAGCAACTCATTCGCGATCTCTTGCCTCGACTTCAGGACATCGAAGACCTAAAAGCTGTTGCACTCTACAACATGGGGTTCTCAAGAATCAAACCAAAGCTTGGACGCTTCAGCTATGTGGAGAAAGCAGAGTACTGGGCTCTCGTCTGGGGAACTGTTGTGATGGCGGGCACGGGATTCATCATGTGGTTCGATAACACGTTCATCGGTCTTCTGACGAAGCTGGGATGGGACATCGCTCGCACGATCCACTACTACGAGGCTTGGCTGGCAACACTGGCCATTGCCGTCTGGCATTTCTACTTTGTTATCTTCAACCCGAACGTGTACCCGATGAATCTTGCGTGGATCCGAGGAACCCTAACAGAAACAGAAATGGCAGAAGAGCATCCATTGGAACTGGAACAAATACAAGCGCAGCAGCGCAAGAATGAATTCGTTGAGTTAGAGGAGGAAGAAGCGTCGGAATCCGTCTTAATGGATCTGCCAAGGGATGAAGGAGGGTCGAAGACATAAATCGAGAAGGCGAGTGTGGTTGGCCGTGAGCATCTTGAGCCTCCTCCTCGCCACGGCCAGCACCAGCCTCGCTCAGGAGAACAGCGACTGCCTGGCCTGCCACAGTGATAAGTCGCTCACGAAGAAGCGTGCAGGGAGGACTGTTTCTCTTTATGTAGACGAGAGCAAGCTGTCAGCGTCGATCCATGGGACCGTTTCTTGTGTTTCGTGCCATGCCGATCTCCAGGGGAAGGACCTGCCGCACGAAGAGACCCTCGCCAAGGCTGCCTGTGGCACATGTCATACTGATCAACAAGTTCTCTACCAGGAATGCCTTCACGGCAAGGCCGTGGCCAGAGGCGATCCTCTTGCTCCTCGGTGTCAAGACTGCCATGGTAGCCATGAGATCTATCGGGTGAGAGACGCGCGTTCCTCTGTGGCTCCACTCCGAGTTCCTTTCGTGTGTGGAAAATGCCATCAGGAGGGTGCGCCGGTTCAAGTGCAGCGCGTAATCCATCAAGATCGAATCCTTGAGAACTACTCAGAAAGCATCCATGGCGAAGGACTGCTGAAGAGGGGGTTGATTGTCGCGCCGACATGTGCTTCCTGTCACACGGCTCATCGCATTCTGCCGCATACCGACTCCCGGTCAACGATCGCGCGGAAGAATATCGCAGCAACCTGCACGCAGTGTCATGCACAGATTGAGGCTGTTCATCGGAAGGTAATCAAGGGAGAGCTATGGGAGAAGGAAGAGCATGTCCTTCCGGCTTGTGTCGATTGTCATCAACCCCACAAGGTGAGGAAGGTCTATTATGATCAGGGAATGGCAGACAGGGACTGCCTCCAATGTCACGAACAGCCCGAGATCAAGGCGGCACGGGATGGTCGCTCTCTTTATGTGGACACTGGTGAGCTAGCCCGATCTCGCCACTCGAAGACAGCCTGTAGTCAGTGCCATACAGGTGTGACACCCTCTCGCCGTCGCTCGTGCGAGACGATCACACAAAAAGTCGATTGTGCTACTTGTCATGCGGAGGTGGTGGAACAGTATCAGAGAAGCACACACGGGCAACTCTTTGCGAAAAACGATCCCAATGCTCCAACGTGCTTAGAGTGTCATGGAACTCACGGAACACTCGGGAAAAAAGATTCCAGATCTCCGATTTTCCCAACGAATGTTCCCGACCTGTGTGCTCGATGTCACCGCGAAGGAGAGAAGGCGGCAGTGCGATACGTAGGCAAAGAACATCAGATTATTGAGCGATACACCGAGAGTATCCATGGGAAGGGGCTTCTCCAGAGCGGGCTTGTAGTCACGGCGATGTGCACGGACTGTCACACGGCCCACAGTGAACTGCCGAGCAAGAATCCCGGCTCGAGCGTCAATCCAAGTAACATTGCTGCAACGTGCGGTCGATGCCACCACGGGATCGAAGAGCAGTTTGTTCAGAGCATTCACTCCTCCAAAGTCACTCATACGAACAAAGAGCTTCCCGTGTGCAGCGACTGTCATACTGCGCACAGGATTCGGCGCACGGATCTAGAGGGCTTCAAACTTGAGATTATGACGCAATGCGGTCACTGCCACCAGCAAATTGCCAAGACATACTTCGATACGTACCACGGGAAGGTCTCGCAGCTTGGGTACACGAAGACGGCGAAGTGCTATGACTGTCACGGTGCTCACGACATTCAGCCCGTCTCCGACCCGCGCTCACATCTGAGCCGAGAGAACGTTGTGAAAACATGCCAGAAGTGCCACCCGGGGGCCACGAGGCGGTTCGCCGGCTATCTGACGCACGCCACTCACCACGACCCGGTGAAGTACCCGTGGCTGTTCTGGACCTTCTGGGGGATGACATCCTTGCTCATCGGAACGTTTGTTCTTGGGGGTGCACACACCCTCATGTGGCTTCCGCGGGCGATTCAGTACAAGCGAGAGCTCCGGAGAATCGCATTAGGCCAGGAAGGAGAAGAAGAACCGGGATCAGACCATGAACCGGACCGAGCCCACAGTTGAAGTGAAAGAATTGAAACTTGTGACAGGGCCTCTTGCAGAGGGGAAGCAAGTTCTTCGGTTCTCCCGACTGAACCGAACTCTGCACTTTCTGATGATCGTCAGCTTCATGAGCCTTGCTCTCACAGGCTTGACGCTGAAGTTTTCCTACACGAGCTGGGCATACGTTCTCTCCCGGATTCTGGGAGGGTTCGAAACTGCCGGCTATATTCATCGCGTTGCTGCAGTCCTGATGTTTGGCATCTTCTTCACACACATTTTCGATCTCGTGAAACGAAAACGGACAGAATTCGGTTCTTGGAGGAAGTTGCTCTTCGGCCCGAATACGATGCTGCCGACGAAGAAAGATGTCCAAGACTTCAAGGCGTCGATGAAGTGGTTTCTGGGTCTGGGGCCACGGCCCAAGTATGGGAGGTGGACGTATTGGGAAAAGTTCGATTACTTCGCTGTCTTCTGGGGGATTTCCGTGATCGGTTCCACCGGTCTGATGCTCTGGTTTTCAGAATTTTTCACTCACTTCTTGCCCGGATGGTTTATCAATGTTGCAACGATCATTCACAGTGATGAAGCCCTCTTGGCCACCGGGTTTATCTTCACGGTGCATTTTTTCAATACGCACCTTCGACCCGAGAAGTTCCCGATGGACATTTGCATTTTCACCGGACGCGTGCCGTTAGAAGAGTTCAAGCGCGATAAGCCGGCGGAGTACGAAGCACTCTTGAAAAGTGGAGAGCTGGAGAGTTATCTCGCCGATCCGTATCCTCCGGTCGTCATCAAGGCTTTCCGCGCGTTTGGGTGGACTGCACTTGCCGTTGGCTTCAGCATTGTCGTGTGGATCATCTATGCAATGGTGTTCGTTTATCGGTGATGACTCTTGTGACAGAACGCGAGACCAAGTACTACGAAAAGCTGATTCTGGGAAAGATGGACAAACTTCTCTCTCACGCCGAAGGCCATACGAGGGAAGTGCTTGACCCCGAGAGCGGCAGAGATTATATTTGTTCCGTCTGTGACCTGCCTCTTAAGCCATGCTTGGAACATTTCGGATATCTCTGCTGCGTGGCTCTGAAGAGCGGGACGGAGCTTCAAGAGCTTGAAATGGCTCTCGCGCGCGTGTGGAACGGACAATATGGGCTTTGTATTCGCTGTGGGAGGAAAATCTTAAATCAACACCTAAAGAATCACCCGACCGCTCTTTACTGCAATCCATGCTCGGAGAAAATCTCAACGGGAAAGCAGAATTATAGAAGGAAGCAAAGTCGGGTGAAAAGCTAACAACCGAATAACCTAACACTATCCTCTTGTTTCCTGTGAAGGCGAGAGGAAGGAGGAATACCATGGAGCCGCAAGTCGCAACAACCACCGAAGAGAAAAAGGGTGGGGTTGGAATGATGCTGGAGACACTCAAGATCACCAACAGTCGAACGGGAAAGACATACGAATTCCCGATCGAAAACGGTGCAGTAAAGGCGATGGACTTCCGTCAGATCAAGGTCAGCCCCGATGATTTTGGTCTGATGGTGTACGATCCGGCATTCATGAATACCGCTTCGTGCAAGAGCAGGATCACCTTCATCGATGGTGACAGAGGCATCCTGCGCTATCGAGGATATCCGATCGAGGAGCTGGCGGAAAACTGTACATATCTCGAGGTTGCATACCTGATCCTCTACGGTGAACTCCCGACACAGAAGCAGTATGAGGAGTGGGTACGGAATATCACGTACCACACGATGATCCATGAAAACATTAAGAAGTTCATGGATGGCTTTAATTACGATGCGCACCCGATGGGAATTGCAACGCTCGGAGCGATGTCCACGTTCTACCCGGATGCTCGGAACATTCATGACCCGGAATCTCGGCGCAAGCAGACATGGCGACTCATCGGCAAGGTGCCGACACTCGCCGCCTTTGCATATCGTCACAGCCGAGGCCTCCCCTACGCATATCCGGACAACGACCTCAGCTACACGGAGAATTTCTTGAACATGCTTTTCAAAATGACGGAACCAAAGTACAGACCAAATCCCGTGCTCGCGAAGGCACTCGACGTTCTCTTCATCCTCCATGCAGACCATGAACAGAACTGCAGTGCGAACGCGATGCGGAGTATCGGGTCATCCCATACGGATCCATTCTCTGCTGCCGCGGGCGCAGCCGCTGCCCTCTACGGACCGCTGCACGGCGGAGCGAACGAGCAGGTCTTGAAAATGCTGTCCGAGATCGGAACAAAGGATCGCGTTCCAGATTTCATCAAAGAGGTGAAAGAAGGCAAAGGGGAGAAGCGCTTGATGGGATTCGGACATCGGGTCTATAAGAACTATGATCCTCGTGCCAAGATCATCAAGAGGATGGCCGACATGGTGTTCGAAGTAACGGGCAAGAACCCACTTCTCGAGATCGCACTTGAACTGGAACGCATCGCACTGGAGGACGACTACTTCATTAAGCGGAAACTCTACCCGAATGTCGACTTCTACTCAGGCATCATCTATCAGGCGATGGGTTTCCCAACGTCGATGTTCACTGTTCTGTTTGCCATCCCAAGAATGTCGGGTTGGGTTGCTCAATGGGAGGAGATGCTGCTGGATCCCGAGCAGAAGATTGCACGACCAAGACAGCTCTATCTCGGGTACGACAAGCGGGACTTTGTGCCAATGGACCAGAGGAAGTAACACTTTCCTTGCCCTTCTTCTGGTGAGAGACGGCATACAACTGAAAATGAACACAAGCTGAGGAGCACTGTATGGAAGCGGAAACAAAGCAGGAAACATTAAACCCTTATGAAATCGCGCTGCGAAATTTTGATATGGCAGCAGATCAGCTTGAGCTAGACTACGACCTACGTATGATGATCAAGTACCCGGAGCGATGCCTAACGGTCAGCATCCCCATTCGCCGAGATGATGGTTCGATCGAGCGGTTTGAGGGTTACCGGGTCCAGCACAACACGGCTCGCGGCCCTGCGAAGGGCGGAATCCGCTACCACCCTGACGTCACGGTCGATGAAGTGAAAGCTCTGGCGACCTGGATGACGTGGAAGTGCGCCATCGTCAATATCCCTTTTGGTGGCGGGAAGGGAGGGGTTGCCTGCAATCCAAAGGCGCTTTCCGCGACCGAACTGGAACACATTACTCGCAGGTACACGAGTGCCATTTTGCCACTCATTGGCCCAGAAATTGACATCCCCGCTCCCGACGTGTACACGAATCCGCAAACGATGGCTTGGATCATGGACACGTATAGCATGATGAAGGGCTATTCCGTGCCTGGCGTTGTGACGGGCAAACCTGTCAGCCTTGGCGGTTCGCTCGGTCGTAATCAAGCTACCGGGCGAGGGGTCTTCTACACGACGATCGAGGCAGCCGATTTTCTACACTTGAACCTGAAAGGTGCCACGGTTGTCGTGCAGGGCTTCGGGAACGCAGGAACCGTCGCTGCACAGCTTCTCTACGGAATCGGTGCAAAGGTGATCGCAGTGAATGATTCCAAGGGTGCGATTATCAATCAGAAAGGTCTGAATATCCCTTCCGTCATCGCTTTCAAGGAGAAGACGGGCACGGTGGTGGGGTATCCTGAAGCGGACTTGCTTCCCAACAGCGATGAGCTTCTCTCGTTGCCGTGTGACATTCTTGTTCCAGCTGCTCTCGAGAATGCCATCACCGGCGAGAATGCGCCGAAGGTGAATGCAAAGATCATCGCAGAGGCAGCGAACGGCCCCCTGACGCCGGAAGCGGATAGGATCCTCTTTGACAAAGGGGTCTTCATCATTCCGGACATTCTGTGCAATGCAGGCGGAGTGACCGTCTCCTACTTTGAATGGGCACAGGATGAGCAGCATGTGTTCTGGGATGAGGAGGAGATCTATGCGCGTCTGGAAAAAGTCATGAAGTCGAGTTTCAAGGACGTGCTGAAGATTCATCTGCAGCGAAAAGTAAACATGCGGCTTGCTGCCAACATGCTGGGGATCAGTCGGGTGGCCGAGGCGACGAAGCTGCGCGGCCTGTATCCCTGAGAAGTCTGTCGGCACTTGCTTGAGTTCAGATGTGTTGGGCTGTGTGGGGGTTGTCACGTGCGTTGAATGCGATCAAACTGGACCAGCGTCCCGTCGGCAACCCCCGACAGCGTTTGCGTCAGGCCGGAGTTCTGAGGACTGAGAAACGATGGAGAATCTGGAAAGTCACTCATGGGTCACGTTGTCGGAAAAAGGGTGCGCGGCTCTGCGGAGTTCCGATGAAGCGGAATTGCCTCTTATCACCGAGGGCGTTGCTGATTGTTTTCAGCGCCAGACCTGTCCGGTTCTTCTTCGCGATACAAGAAGCGAGAGGTTCCGGGTTCGACATCACTTCGGACTGTCTCATCCGCTTGCATTGAACCCCTATGATCCCGATACGGGGCAGTTCTGTTACAGTCATTTCCTGGCGAGGTTGGCAAGCTACCTCCATATGCACGTCGGAATGCAGTTTTTCTCTTTTGAGGCCACGGAAGGGTCGCCTATCGTACAGGAGATAGGGGGGAAACCTAGAGCCTCGGTGCCATTGAAACTTTTCAGTGTTCTCAGAGAAGGAGACGTACAGCCATGATCCGCAAACAAGATGCTCTCGATTATCATGCACAAGGTAGGAGAGGGAAGATTGAAATCTCTGTCACGAAGCCCTGTGCAACACAACGAGACCTCTCACTGGCTTACACTCCGGGTGTTGCAGAACCTTGCCGGGAGATCTATAGGAACCCCGAGGAAGCTTATCGCTACACGGCAAAAGGGAATTTAGTGGCGGTTGTTTCAAATGGAAGCGCTGTTCTTGGACTCGGCGACATCGGCGCGCTTGCCGGAAAGCCTGTGATGGAGGGAAAAGGCGTTCTCTTCAAACGATTCGCGGATATCGATGTCTTTGACATCGAACTGGATACCCATGATCCTGATGAGATTATCCGAATCGTGAAAGCACTCGAGCCAACCTTCGGAGGCATCAACCTGGAGGACATCAAAGCACCAGAGTGCTTTTACATCGAAGAGGAGCTGAAGCGGCTGATGAACATCCCCGTCTTCCACGACGATCAGCATGGGACAGCGATCATTTCTGGCGCAGCTCTGCTCAATGCACTGGAGCTGGTGAAAAAGTCGATTCACGACGTGAAAGTGGTTGTTTGTGGTGCGGGAGCCGCAGGAATTGCCTGTGCCAATCTCTATCACACATTGGGCGTGAAGCTAGAGAACATCACACTCGTAGACACCAAGGGCGTCGTTTATAAAGGGCGGAAGGAGGGGATGAATCCCTATAAAGAAAAGTTTGCACGCGACACCGACATGCGAACCCTGGCAGATGCGATGAAAGGAGCGGATGTCTTCGTTGGAGTCTCTGTTGCCAACATCGTCTCGAAGGACATGGTTCGGTCCATGGCAGAGAAGCCAATTGTTTTCGCGATGGCGAATCCTGACCCAGAGATCACCTACGAAGACGCCAAAAGTGCTCGCGATGACGTCATTATGGCGACAGGACGCTCTGATTATCCAAATCAAGTAAACAATGTGCTGGGATTTCCCTTCATCTTCCGCGGTGCGCTGGATGTGCGAGCCACCTGCATCAACGAGGAGATGAAGATTGCAGCAGTCCGATCGCTGGCGGATCTTGCGAAAGAGGATGTTCCGGATTCTGTCGCGAAGGCATACGGGGTCGAGCGGTTAAAATTCGGGCCGGAGTACATCATCCCCAAGCCCTTTGACCCACGAGTTCTGTTGTGGGAAGCGCCTGCAGTGGCCCGCGCGGCAATGGAGAGCGGTGTGGCACGAGAACCGATCTCCGACTTTGAGGCATACCAGGACTCCCTCGAGGCGCGCCTCGGAAAGTCACGGGAGCTTACACGCGTTTTCATTCACAAAGCTCAGCGAGCGCCGAAGCGAATCGTCTTCCCCGAAGGAGAGGAGGAGAAGATTCTCAAGGCCACTCAAATCATTCTTGATGAAAAGATCGCCCAGCCGATTCTTCTCGGCAGCAGATCGGCTATCAGGGAGAAAATTCAACAGTTGGACCTTCAGTTAGATGGCGTCGAGCTGATAAACCCGGCGAAGTCTCCAAAGCTGGACGAGTACGCCACTCGCTTGTATGAAATGAGGAAACGGAAGGGGCTGACACGAATCGACGCAGAGCGGATGATGAAGACAAACAATGTCTATGGAATGATGATGGTTCATCTCGGAGATGCGGACGGATTGGTCTCGGGCGTCACACAGCATTTCCCCGACACCATCCGGCCGGCTCTTCAAATCGTGAAGCCGCGGCCCGGGACGCACGTGATCGCAGGAGTTTATTTGATGGTCTTCAAGAATCAGACGTATATCATCGCCGACCCGACGATTAACATCGACCCAACGGCAGAGGAACTGGCAGAAATTGCGTTGCTGTCGGCTGAGACCGCACGCCACTACGACATCGAGCCGAGAGTTGCAATGCTTTCTTTCAGTAACTTTGGAAGCACGAAACATCCGCTGACAGAGAAGGTCCAGCGGGCCGTGGAGATCGTGCGGTCGAAGGCACCGGGGCTTCGCATCGATGGTGAGATGATGGCGGACATCGCCGTCGTCCCTGAATTGTTGAACACCCTCTACCCCTTCAATGAGTTGAAAGACGGTGCGAACGTTCTCATCTGCCCCGACCTCACCTCGGCAAACATTGCCTACAAGTTGTTAGCGAGGCTGGGCGGGGCGGTCGCCATTGGTCCGCTCCTGACAGGAATGCGGAAACCCGTCTACCTTCTCCAGATGAGCTCTGACGTGACAGACGTCGTCAACATGACTGCAATGGCAGTGATGGAAGCGCAGGAGGCGGATCGGTCGGTTTCAGCGGACAAAGAGCTGAGTGCTTCGGTTGCCTGATAAGGCAAGAACGTGGTGAGAGGAAAGGAGGTGCTCTCCCATGAAAAGAACTGTTCTTTTTATACTTTGCTGCTCAATTCTCTGTGCATTTTCTGCCGCACAAAAGAAGGAAGCGACGAGCCCCCCCGAGCGGGTGATGCAAACCTTCGCCGTGTTCTTGGGAGAAAGGAAAATAGGCAGTGATCTCGTCATCCGAGTCGGATGGCTCCAGGGTGTCGACCTTCTCACGTTTGCCGATGGAATCAAAGTGGTTCGGATGGACCTTGTCTATGACGAAGGGCAGTTTCGGCTTTTCAAGTTCGCTCGTGACAACAAGGAAGAGCTGACGGTGAGGGCGAGAAGAGATTCCTTCGCACTGTCCCATGTGACGAAAGGGAGCAGTTCACTCCGTCGGCGAGGAGATGAAGTCGTCTTGGAACCAGATGGATGGGGCCAGTATGCGTTCCTCCTTAAAAAGTATGATGCTGTCAGGGGCGGGATCCAGAGCTTCTGGGCGCTTGTGCCATCTCAGTCAAAAGTGATCATGGTTTCTGTCGAACGCCTGGGGGGAGACCGCTTTCAATGTGGGAACCTTGTCGTGCAGGCGGTTCGTCACAGGGTGATGCTTGAGAACAAGGACCCTGTTCTTCTCTGGACGACACAGGAGGGAAAACTCATAGGGATCCATCATGCGTCAAGGGGGATTTGCACAGTCGATGAGCAGTACGAGAACCTGCATCACAACATTCGCGCACTCGCGCTGGGAGGACTTTGAATGATACGCGGCACGGTCGTCATAAATGTCGAAACTTGTAAGGGGTGCGAACTTTGCATCGAGGCCTGTCCTCAGGAGAGCCTCGCGCTCTCAGAAGGCATCAACTCTCAGGGCTATCATTATGCGGTCCTGGTGAAGGACAACTGCACAGGTTGCGTGAACTGTGCCCTTGTTTGTCCCGATGCCGTCATCGCTGTCTATCGTGAGCCGAAAAAAGCAAAGGGTGTTGCCGCTCCAAAGGAGAAAAAGCTGGTGGCTGTCATCACGAATGTGAGGCAGAGCATTCAGATCACCGTGAATGAACCCGGCTCTTCAACAGAAACAAAGATTGGCCCGCTCGAACAGACAAAGGAGAATTCACCGTGAGTGAGATTCGCTTGATGAAGGGAAACGAAGCGCTTGCTGAGGCAGCGATCCGTGCAGGATGTCGCGGATATTTCGGGTACCCGATTACGCCGCAGTCGGAAATTCTGGAATATCTCGCGGACGAGGGTCGAAAGCGCGGAATGGTCGTCATGCAGGTTGAGAGTGAACTTGCGGCGATCAACATGGTCTATGGGGCAGCCGGCGCTGGTGCCCGGGTCATGACCTCCTCCTCCAGCCCGGGAATCAGCCTGATGCAGGAAGGACTCTCCTACATGTCCAGCGCCGAGCTCCCCTGTCTTGTTGTGAATGTCAACCGGGGTGGTCCAGGACTGGGGACGATCCAGCCTTCCCAGGGGGACTACTTCCAAGCGACAAAGGGGGGAGGCCATGGGGATTATCACGTCATCGTGCTGGCCCCGGCGAGTGTGCAGGAGATGTTTGATTTTGTCTTTGATGCTTTCGACCTGGCCGATAAGTATCGGAACCCTGCGATGATTCTTGCTGACGGTGCACTCGGCCAGATGATGGAAAAGGTGGTCTTAAGAGATTATGACATCGAGGCACACAAAGTTCCCAAGCCTTGGGCAACCACAGGGAAACCGCCGACACGAGAGCGGAACATCATCACCTCGCTGTTCATCCAGCCGGAAATGATGGAGAAAATCAACCTTCGGCTACAGGAGAAGTACAGAATCATCAATGAGAAGGAAGTTCGGTATGAGCTGATCAACGCTGAGGATGCGGACTATCTTCTCGTCGCCTATGGCCTTGCAGCCAGGATCGCCCATCTAGCACTGGAACTTGCCCGCGCCGAGGGACTCGCTGTAGGATTGCTCAGACCGATCACCCTTTATCCTTATCCTTATAAGGTTCTCCGGGAACTTTCAAGCCGCATCAGAGGGGTGCTCGACGTTGAATTGAATGCAGGTCAGATGGTGGAGGATGTTCGCCTCGGCGTAAACGGAAAAGTCCCCGTGGAGTTCTACGGGCGAATGGGGGGAGTCATTCCCTCGGCGGAAGAGGTCGTCGATGCCTTGAAAAGGCTTATTCAGAGGATAGAGATCCCATCGAAAGTTGAAGTGGCCAACAACGAAACAGAGTAAGGAAATCAAACAATGTCAACGACCCGTTTGAGCGAGCTTGCCCGGTTTTGTTTTGTTCTCGCAGTTGGCGTACTGGGCATCTTCGGTTCGCCTCTCAGTGCCCACTCAAATGCGAAGGGCAGCGAGCAATCGATTGTCCTCACACTCGAAAAATCGATAGCGCTGGCTCTTGAACACAACCGAGATCTGGCCATCGCTGATCAAGACCGATCGAAAGCAGATGCTCAAATCACCGAGGCGCGCTCGGGTGCCCTCCCGCAGCTGAATTTCATGGGCCAATATGGAAGGAACATCCAGAAACCCGTGCTGTTCCTTCCACCAGGGACACCCTTCAATGAGTCTGGCTCTCCGATGAAGTTTGAGATCGGCTCCGACAATCTTTACAACATTGGACTGCAACTCTACCAGCCGATCTACAGCAGGAAGGTGGGGACGGCTCTCGAAATCGCTGAGATCTATCATGACTATTCAGAAAAATCCTTTGAATCTACCATGCGCGACGTGGTTCTCAGCGTGAAGAAAGCCTTCTATGGGGTTTTGCTTGCTCAGAGATTAGTGGAGGTGAACAAAGAGGGGTTGGAGGTTGTGAGAGCGAATTTTGAGAATGTGAAGTCACTCTACAATCACGGTGCCGCAGCAGAGTTTGATCTCCTTCGTGCAGAGGTTCAGCTTGCAAATACCGAGCCTGCACTTATCCAGGCTGAGAACAACCTCGAGTTGGGAAAGAATGCTCTAAAGAATCTTCTCGCGATCGACTTGAAGGAGGAGATCATCGTGCAGGGTGAGTTCACCTTCGATGATGTTCCGCCAGAACTTCTTGAGCAGGCGAACAGAGAGGCGCTGGCACGGAACCCCGCCATTCAGCAGCTATCGCTGCAGGAATCCATCTTGGAAAAGAATATTCAGATCGAGAGCGCCAACCACTATCCAACGCTTGGCCTTGTCGGTACTTACCAGTGGCAGACGCAGGACAACACGTTTCGGTTCAGTCGGTATAACTGGGCACAGACATTTACGTTGGGGCTTCAAGTTTCGTATTCCCTCTTTGATGGGTTTCGAACGAATGCGCGGACGGAGCAGGCAAGAGTGGACAAGCAGAGAGTTCAATACGCTCGTCTGAAAGCGGAGGAAGGCTTGAAGATCCAGATTCTTCAAGCGGAGATGAGGATGACAGAGGCCAAGAAGCGAATCGCGGCTCAGGAGAAAAGCATTGGGCAAGCGGAGAAAGCTTTGAAGATAGCGCAGACGCGGTACAAGAGCGGAGTCGGGACGCATCTAGAGCTTCTCGACACACAAGTAGCGATGACGAGGACACAAACAACCTATGCTCAAGCGATTTACGATTATCTCATTGCACGAGCGGAATGGGAACGAGCGGTTGGTCTCCCGGAAAAATTTTAATTTCATCGGTTCCATCATAACAGGAGAAATTGCATCTCAATGAGATTGAACATCAAACGATACGTAGTTCTACCGGTCGCTTTCTTCACGACGATGTATCTGTCCCTTGGGGGATGCGGAGCGGATAAGAAAAATCCAAGGGAGAAGGTCACAGCAACCGAGACCGACACGATCCCAATACGGGTCGCGATTGCGGAGAAGAAAGACCTGGTTGTGTCAAAAACATACTCAGGAACTCTCGAAGGGGTGGAGCAAGCGAATATCGTCGCGAAGATTTCTGAGCGGGTTGTCGGGATCACAAAACATGTGGGCGATGCAGTCCGCGCAGGGGAGACGGTCGTGGCGCTCGATAAATCAGGGCCCTCCTCTCAGTATTACCAAGCCGAGGCGAACTTCCATAACGCACAGAAGAATCTCGAGCGAATGAAATCTCTGTATCAAGAAGGGGCGGTCTCACTCCAAACGCTTGATGCTACCCAAACTGCATACGATGTGGCCAAGGCAAACTTTGAGGCTGCTCGCAGTTCGGTGGAAC
>JBBIJH010000052.1:0-16285 GCA_037446075.1 Ignavibacteriales bacterium | reverse complement strand
GATGACCGCCGCGATGCCGTCGAACGTTCGGGTGAGCATCTCCTGTTGATTGATAGCGAAATCATCGGGCGCCCCGGGTGGAACTTTCCTTACTTTTCGAAGTATGCCACGGATCTCTTCTCTCGTGTCCTCAAGTTCCTGCAGACTTGCAGCCTTGACGCTAATCTGTACCGAGCGCTTCACACCAAACAGGCGGAAGAACTCCCCGATGGGAATCACAACTCGGTTGTCTAGATTCATCATCCCCATGAAACTTCCTTGCTTATCGAAGACGCCCACCACGCGGTAGGTATGCCCGTGTATTTTAACATACCTCCCGATTGGATCTTCGGCGGGGAAAAGGTTGGTTGCAACATCATATCCAATGACACAAACGGGCCGGTTTCCGTCCACCTCAGCAGGAGTCATATTCCGACCCTGTAGAATCGATGCACCGGAGGTTCCCATGTAATCTGCCGTGTAGCCGTTGACAAAAACATTCTCCGTGGATTTACCGCCGTACTTCACATTTGCCATCCAGCCTACACCTGCGGCAACTGCTCGGGCAAGCGTCGATTGCTCTTCTAACGCCTTCGCCTGTTCGAGTGTCAGGTCCCTCCGATTGCGGAACGTCCACCACTCCTGATTCGAGAACCAAGGGAATTTGTTCACGTAGAGAACATCGGCACCGATAGCGGAGATACTCTTGTTGAAAGCCCGGTTCAGCCCCTCAATCGCGGTACCCATCAAGGTCACGGAAACAATGCCGATCACAATTCCAAGCGTCGTAAGCACCGAACGCATCTTATTTGCTCGGATCGCTCGGAAGGAGATCGATAGGCCTTCTTTTAGCTCATCAACGAAATAAGCAAATCCCATGGCTAAGCAGAAATCACTTTCCGGTTCTCGACATTTTCATCAGTCTCGATATGTCCATCCCGAAGTCGAACAATCCGGCGAGCATGCTCAGCGATGTACTCTTCGTGTGTCACGATCACGATCGTGTTGCCGCGCTTGTGAAGCTCCTCCACGAGCGCCATGATTTCGTCGCCCGTTTTCGTGTCAAGGTTTCCCGTCGGCTCATCGGCGAGGATGATCGAAGGCCGGTTCACCAGAGCACGCGCAATCGCCACACGCTGTCGCTGGCCTCCAGAAAGTTCGTTCGGCTTGTGATGAATCCTATCCCCCAGCCCAACCTGTTCGAGGGCTTCTCTGGCGAGCTTTCTTCTTTCCTCGCGGGAGACGCCCGCATAGATCAGGGGAAGCTCCACGTTGTGGAGGGAATCGGACCGTGGAAGGAGATTGAAGGTCTGGAAAACGAATCCGATTTCTTTGTTCCGAATGCGGGCAAGTTCATTATCATTCATTTCACTTACGTTGATCCCATTCAGTTCATAGATTCCGGAGGTCGGCGTGTCCAGGCACCCGATGATATTCATCAACGTCGACTTCCCGGAACCTGAAGGACCCATTACCGCCACATATTCATTCCGCGCGATTCTTAATGTGATCCCTCTCAGCGCATGAACCTGTTCGGCTCCCATCTCATAGATGCGTGTGATGTTCGAGAGACTGATAACAGGGGGACCATTGGGTGTAAAAGTTGCCATATGATTTCGTTTCCTGTTTTGCAATTGAGATTGACAAAGGAAGTTTCAAGAGCTTGCCTGCTTGAGGGGTCCACCACGCTTCGGCTTGTTCTCCACCCTCACCTTGAAGCCATCTTCAAGATCACGGTTGATTGCCTTGTAGCTGCCGGATACAACTTCTTCGTCCCCTTTGAGGCCCTCGACAATCTCGACGTATGCGTCGTCACTGATTCCCCGCTTGACTTTCACGGTTTTTGCTCTTCCACCATCGACGACGAAGACGACCTCGTCCACCTTCGTTTCATTCTTCTTTTTCCCGGCGTTCTTAGACGCAAACGTTGGCTGCTCATCTTGCTTCGCTTCCTTCTTTTCCTCTTCCTTCGGCATCCTCGTCGTCACACTCTGAATGGGGACGGCAAGAACATCGTGACGCGTCTCGGTCTCAATATCCGCCGTGAGAGACATCCCGGGCCGTAGTGCTACGTCTTTATCAAGGACACGGATTTTCACTTCGAAGTTTGTGATCTCCTCCTGGGTTCCTACTCCTCGCGTTTTTGCCGTATTAGCGATTTCGTACACGACGCCCACGAACCTGCGATCAGGGTAAGCATCCACCTCGATCCTCGCCGTATCGCCGATAGAAACAAGGACAACATCGTTCTCATCTACATCGACGCGGGCCTCCATGCGGCTCAAGTCAGCCACGATCATGATCACCGTCCCCGCCATTAGACCTGTCCCTACTACCCTTTCGCCCAGCTTGGAGTTCAGGAGGGTCACCGTACCCTGCATCGGGGAATAGATTGTAGTCTTCCGGAGATTCTCCTCAGCCTGATTCAGGGAAGCACGGGTCTGCTCCACGCGATGGATCTCGGCCTCATACTGCGCCTTCGCTACATCGTGCGAAGTTTTGATTGCTTCCAGTTCGGCGTCAGAAAGCAAGCCCTTCGCATGCAAATCCGTTGCTCGGCGATAATCGGACTGAGCCTTAGCGTAGTTTGCTTTTGTCAGTTCCAGGCCGGCAATAGCAGAATTGAGCGATGCCTTCGCCTGATCCCGAGCAGCCACGTAGGTATCTGGTTTGATTCTCACGAGGACATCGCCCTTTCTCACCTTCTGTCCGATTTTTACTGGAAGATCAATAATTTCGCCCGAAACCTCAGGGCTGATATTCACTTGAAGCTCCGGTTGGATCTTGCCAGATGCCGTCACGACCTGTGTGATTGTCCTTCGAGTTACTTTCTCTGTCTGAACCGAATGGATGGTTTCTCGTTTGCTGCCAAGCACAACGAGTACCACGAGAACAAGGAGGACCAGTCCAATCCCAGAGAAGATAAACAGCCTTTTCTTCGACCTTCTTCCATTATTTGCCATGACCAGGATCTACCTCCAATTCCTTCAATGCAGCGGAGAAATCAATACGCGATTTTTCCGAGGTTGTATTCTACCTGCTTCTTGATAAGGAAGTAATTGTATGCCGCGTTTACCTTGTTGCTAAGTGCAAGAGTGTAATTTGCGTTGGCCGTGAGAAGATCGAGCAGCGTGCCCGCTCCAAGATTGTACTTCTCTTCCGCGATCCGACGATCTTCCGTTGCGGAGATTACACTCTCCGTCGTTACCTGTACTTGTTTCTGCGCAGCTTCAAGGTCGAGAAGCGACTTCTTGATGTCGACCTGGACCTGCCTTTCGGCCTGGCTTAGCTGCTCTTCCGCATTCCTCAAATTGATCTTCGCCTGCTGAACCTGATTCGTTGTCTGCCACCCGTTGAAGAGCGGGAAGCTGATGTTCAGTCCCCAAAGCAAGTTTCGGTTGTCGCGCAGCTTATCGATCTCACTGCTATTGAGCCCATAGGAGACAAAAGCGGAGACGGATGGAAAATGAGCGCCTCGTGCAACTGTGACGGCGGAACTTGCTGCATTCACGGTCTCGATGGCAGAAAGGTAGTCCGGGCGTGCAGTGAGGGCTTCAGAGACAAGCGAACGATAGTCCTTATATCGATCGAGCACTGCCTTGAATTCAGTCGTGTCAGCCTCCGGCTTGATCGAAGGGTCGCGGAATTCATATTCGTCCGTCACATTTAATCCGAGGGCGAAGATCAGATCCGCCTTGGCCTTGTCGTAATTGTTCTGGGCTTGAATGAGTGCTAACTCATCGTTCGCCACTTGCACCTGTTGGCGATAAACGTCAGCTAGAGAGCGTGAGCCTACGCGATTCGCTTCCTTGATTTGTTCGAGCTGCCTCTGACTTCGCTTCAAATTATCCTGACTCACTCTTAATAGCTGTTCATTTCGCAGCAGGTTGAGGTAGAGAGATTGGATTTGATACACGACGCCTTGGCGAGCGCGGTCAAGTGCGTGTTCGGCGGAAACTGCATTTGCCGTCGCTCGTTTCACATTGCCGGCATTTGCAAACCCGTTGAACAAGAGCACGCTCGTACTGAGTGAGGTGTTGAATGAGTTTGTCGTCGTTGATTGTGGTATCGGCAGGTTACCGAAGCCTGGGATGTAGCTCGTTTGGGTCTCCCGCTGGGCCCGCTGCCAGCTCCCACTGGTGGAGACACTGGGCAACAAGGAGCCGTACGCAGCAGTGACGGCACTTTGTTGAGCCTGGAGAGTATTCTGGGCCGTTACGACGCTGATGTTTCTCTCCAGCGCGATTTGAATTGCCTGATCGAGTGTGAGTGTGCGGGGACCCTGGTACATCGGCGATTGAGAAAAACAGAGGGAAGCCGAGCAGAGGACCGCCATTGCGCTGAGATGCCACTTACTCATACGAATCTCCTCGGGAATATGATTAATTCTTTCTTGTTAGTGGGAAGGTGGAAAGGATTCAAGTAGTTAGACGCACGAGCTAAGCAAAAGTTTCACAAGACCTCTTGCAAGTCAGGCCGGGTTAGACAGAACCTCCTCCTTTATCTTCAACAGATACTCGAGCGCCGCATCGTGCTCGTTCGGGATCGTTCCTTGAAGGATCGCCTCCTCGATCATCTTTTTCAACTTGCCGACGAGAGGCCCAGGCTCCAAGCCACATACTTGCATGATCTCATCACCTCGGACGGGCGGTTGGAATTGGCGCAGCCGGTCTTTCTCCTCCACCTCCTTCATTTTTGCTGCAACGATATCGTAATTCTGAGTGAACTCTTGAACGAGCTTGGGATTTTTCGAGGTGATATCCGCTCGACAGAGTAGCATCAAGTCGTCGATGTCCGGGCCTGCTTCAAACAACAATCGTCGGACCGCCGAGTCCGTCACGGTCTCATCCACGAGCGCCATGGGTCGCAGATGGAGCCGAATCAACTTCTCAACATAGTTCAAGTAGTCAAAGGGCAAACGCATGCGCTGGAAAATGCTCTTCATCATACGGGCACCGATTTCATCATGCCCATGGAAAGTCCACCCGATTCCTTCCTTGAACGCTTTCGTCCGCGGCTTTGCGATGTCATGAACCAGGGCTGCAAATCTCAACCAGAGCTTCCCGGTCATCTCGGCGATGTTATCCACAACTCTGAAAGAGTGCAGGAGAACATCCTTGTGGTGGTACTCATCCCGCTGCGCGACACCCGCCATGTCCGCAATTTCAGGAAACACAATTCTCATCACGCCAGTATCCTGCATCAGCTTCAGTCCAATCGATGGCTTTGGTGACTCTAGAATTTTCAGGAATTCCTCTGTGATCCTCTCTTGTGACACGATCGCCAGCCGCTCCTTTCGGCGAATGATGGCAGCGAAGGCCTTCTTCTCAATCTGAAACCCGAGCTGGGCGGCAAAGCGAATCGCCCTCAGAAGGCGAAGTGGATCGTCGTCGAAAGTTTTCTCGGGGTCACGTGGAGTTCGAATGATGCCAAGCTCAAGATCCTTCCTGCCCCCGAAGGGATCGACAAGCTCAGCGCTCCTCCCTCGGTTCCTGCCTAACGGAGCGGCAATCGCATTGATGGTGAAGTCTCTCCGAGAAAGATCGTCCTCGAGCGTCCCACTCACCACGACGGGTTTCCGGGAATCTCGGGCGTAGCTCTCCTTCCGTGCCCCAACAAACTCGATCTTGTAATCCCCAATCTGCAGCATCGCCGTGCCGAAGTTCTTATAAACTGTCGGAGGGTTTACATGGAGACTTTGAGCTACTTGCCGAGCGAACTTGATTCCGTCCCCCACGACAACGACGTCGATGTCTTTTCCCGTTTTGCCGAGCAACCTGTCCCGGATATAGCCACCGACCGCATACACGTTAACTCCAGCCTCTACCGCGATCTCCCCAATCCGGTGGAGAACATCTTCTTCAAACGTGATCGTGGAAGTCACGAGGTTTAGTTTTTGTTTTTGATCGCTTGCGGGCATGGACTTCAAGCTATCGCGCTCGAATTTTGTTGTATTTGGGTAACGATCTCGTTCGCAACCTCCAGCGCCCTTTTTCCCTCTTCCGCGGTGACAACTGGCTCGGCGTTCGTCTGGATTGTACGGACGAAGAGTTCAAGCTCGTACTTCAGGGCGTTGATTTCTTTCACCTCGGGCTGCTCATAGACGATGTTTCTCTTGACAGCGCCTGCATCGATTTGGCCAAGCAACATCGTCGCCTTGACGTCAGGATCACCCTGATCGACGAGGCGGAACACTTCCGCCGTCCCCTCGGAGAAATCGATTGAGATATACGCATCGCGTTGGAAGAGACGCATCTTCCGCATCCTCCGCTGGGAGATTCGACTTGCGGTCACGTTCGCCACGCAGCCATTCCGGAACTGGATCCGCGCGTTTGCGATGTCGGCTGTGCTGGACACGACTGCGACGCCGTTCGCGTCGATTTTCTCCACAGGCGATTTCACCAGACTCAAAATAATGTCGATGTCGTGGATCATCAGATCAAGAACTACGGGGACATCCGAACCCCTGGGATTGAATTGAGCGAGGCGATGGGACTCAACAAACATGGGCGCTAGATTGTACTTCTCGAGGGCTAGAAGTGCAGGATTGAATCTCTCAATATGCCCCACCTGAATTTTCGCACTCGATTTCTTAGCTCGCTGAATCAGTCCCTCGGCTTGCTCGACGGATTCGGTGAGCGGCTTCTCTATGAAGATGTGCCTCCCTTTTTCAAGTGCCTTGCAACCGACTTCGAAATGAGTACTCGTCGGCGTCGCGATCGACACACCCTCAACAACTTCGAGTAAACTTACATAAACCGAGTAAGACATCACCCCGAATGTTATCGCGACCGCGTCACCTTTTTCGCCGTAAATGTCATGGACACCCATAAACTCCACGCTTCGAATTTCTGCAAACATCCTCGCGTGGAGCGATCCAAGGTGACCGACTCCAACAACACCAACTCTTACTTTTCCGTCCACAGTTTGGCCCCCGCGAGAGTTAGTTCCGTCTTAGGATAGACACCGGGGACGAGTCTGTAAAGCGTATAAAATTGAACTTCAGGCTTTGCAAGTCCCAGACCATAAAACCTCCGAGTATACAGAGGCGTGAGCTGTTCATCCGCAAGACGTTCAGGTACGACCGCCCGGTCGATCACATACTCCGGGTAACAGATAGGGATGAAGAGATGTTTCGTCATGATGTCGTCGTAAGTCAGGCCTTGTCTTCTTAGGCGCTTCATCTCAGGTGTGATCAATCCGGCAAGGTCGCACAGCTTCCGATCTGACCAATAGCCAATGGCACCAACATCCGGGGAAACAATCACCGTTCCCGGGGGCGTATTGTCTCTGACCCACTCAGCGATTGGTCGGAGGCACTCTTCCACCCCTTCGGCAAAACGATCCATGTGCGATTTTACATGCTTCTGATAAACATACTGATTTTGAATCAGCAACAAAGTCGTGACCACCAGCACGACTGAAAGACGGTACGGCGACACTGCTCGAAATCGCTCGAGAAGGTTCTTAAGGCTGAAGTATCCATATACACAGACCAGAGGAAGGAGAAGCAGCAGGTAGCGCGAGACGACATCCACCTCCGCCCCTAAATAAACCAATGGTAACAAGAACATCCAGGCCAGCGGAAGAAAATGATTGATTAGCTCGCTGTACTCTCTCCGCTTGATCCTCCAGCTGACGAAACCGAGGACGAGGACAAGTTCCAGTGCGTTTGACGTGGCGGCCGTTTTCATGATATCGCCAGCCGTCGCGGCGATGTCCACCAGACTGAAGCCGAACCCGCTCTTCGCGGTAACGGCGTTCGGGACAAGGGTCCCAAACTCTTTTTCGGCAAAGACCATCCATGGCCCCACGATGACAAGAAAGATCAACGTGCAGCCGATTGCCAATTTTCCTGCGTGGCGCTTCTCGATTGTGTTCAGAAACGCATCAGCAAGAAGCAATATGAATAACAAGGCCGCCTCGGGCCTGACGAGCGTGAGACAAGAACACGCGACCGCGGCTAGCAGATATTCGTTTCTTAAGCAGTAAAGGACCGTCAGCAATAAGAGAAGAACAGAGAGGGACGTTTCCATTCCCGTCGCGGCCCAGCGAATAAACCAGACATTTCCCGAGAATACGAATGTCGCCAGGAAGGCGACAAGACGCTCCCGAATGATTTCTATGGCCAGCAGGTAGAAGACAATCAGGGCTACACTGGCAATAACCAAATCGAGGATTTTCGCCGCGAAGTACGGGTCAAGCCTCAGCCCTCCCCCTGCTGCGATGATGAACGTCCAGAGAGGACTCGTGACGCCGTAGGTAGGCTCCTGAGCATTGAACGCAAACCCACCCCCACGTAAGACGTTTTTCGCAAATTGAAGGTAAATAAAAGTGTCGTCGGGGGTGTAGGGGAAGTGCAGAAGGACTGTTGCATAGAAGATCAGTACGATGAGGCCGAGTCCATACTTTACCGCCTTCCGTAGGAAAGGAATCTCACCCCAGATCCCGATAGAACTTTCCGACTGAACAGCCATCGACTTCCTAGCCTCGCTTAGAAGAGATCTCTCATGATCGAACACAGAGAACTAGACTCAAGACCGAAAAAAATCCCTCTCCGGTCTGGTCTACCCGAGGGACTTCTCAAGAAAATCCCTTAATTCTTCCACGCTATGAAAAAGGTAATCCGTCTGCATTCCCATGACTTTCTCTTTCCCATAGGAGTCCCAGACGACCGCTGCAATCGGAAGACCGACCTCATGAGCCGCCTTTATGTCGCTGACGGCATCCCCAATCATCATCGCTCGATCAGGACTCAGCTGAAAATGCTCAAGAATCTTCTGAATCCCCTCTCCCGATGGTTTGTGTCTTGAGACATTATCTCCCGTAATGACCAAATCGAAAAAGTCACGGATACCTAATCCCTCCAGAGTCATGTCAGTGGATCGGGATCCCTTGCCAGTAAAGACGGCAAGAAAGATCTTTTTCTCCTTCAGGAACTTTAGAATCTCGAGCATCCCCGCATGGAGCTTTGCCATTGCCTTGAAATGGCTTAGATAGAACTGGAAAAAGTCGTCCGTTGCCTGGACGGCTCGGTCCTGCCCAACAAGGCGTTCGATCGCTACCTCTTCGGGAGGACCGAACAGGGCTGTAATCTGTTCCGGACTGAAGTGGGTGCCGAGGTATTTTTCACAAACGTGATTGAAACTGGCAAAGATGAGATCGTTTGTCTCCGCAAGAGTCCCGTCGAGGTCAAAAATCACGCAGGAAAGTTTTCTCATGGAAAAAAGTCAACTTCTTCAACTGGGAGGATACAAGAACTGCCCATCTTTGAAATTAAATATACCAAAAACTGGCAGGAATTTCAATCAACGGAAAGCAACTCAATCACAGCAGCAAAGAGAGGGAGCCATCACCAAGCTCATTCCGGAAGGACAGCAGTGAAGGTCAAGGAACCAGCGCGGATGGTTCCTTTGAGAGGAGGTAAGCCTCCGGACCAGTAAGGGTCGAGACGGTCCATTCTCGCCGATGGACAAACTGACGCTGTCGCTCTGCACACCGGACGATCTCGCACATGGTACAGCAGGCGGGAGGAATGCAGGGGTCAAGATGGATGAGAACTTGAGTGCCACCGCCAAGCTCTCCTTCCATCGTTGTTAGGATTTTTTTCTGAAACTCATGTGCTTCATCGACTTTCCAATAAAAAGGGATTGTAAGATGAAAATCAACGTGATAGATTTCGCCGGACTGCCACGCCCTTAGATGGTGGACGTCAATCCACTCTGGTGTGCGTTCACGCAGAATCATCGAGAGAATTTTTCTCAGCGTGCCTGGATCCGATTCGTCCATGAGGCCCCGGATCGAAACCCGGACGAGCTTTATTCCAGACACGATGATGTTCAACGCGACCGCAATCGCAACGAGGGGATCAAGAAAGCTCCATCCTGTCAGGAGAACAAGCCCTAAGCCCACCACGACGCCGAAGCTGGTAATGGAATCGGTCAGCACATGCCTCCCATCAGCGATGAGCGTAAGCGACGTTGTCTGCTGACCTGTTCTGATGAGATAATTCCCGAGAAAGAGATTTACAAATGATGCTGCGACCGTGAAGAGGATACCGATATCGAGCTTTTCGAGCTTCGGTCCGAGAACTAGAGAAGTGGCTGCTTGGTAAGCAATCGCCACTGCCGCAAAGATAATCAGAGCCCCTTCAAAGCCTGCCGAAAAGAACTCGATCTTCCCGTGCCCATACGGATGGGATCGATCCGCAGGCCTTGCGCTGAAGAAGACGCTGAACATTGCCATCGCAGTGGCGGCTACATGCACGATGGATTCAAGAGCATCGGAAAAGATGGCCGCAGAGTGCGTCAGGAAGTAGGCCGTGCTCTTCATGATAAGCATGCCTGCACCAATGCTCAAGGAGATAACTGCAGCGCGCTTACGAAGCGGTATGTGTGGGTTGGAGGACAAAGTATGCTGCAAGGCTTACTTAGAAGGAAGTCCGCCTCGTGCGGACTTCCTTTCACACTAGAACCCCTCGCCCGTTTCCACCGGCAAACTCCGGTTGCTCAACGCTCTGGTCCAAGAGCGCCGCGAGCTTCTGAAACAACTCAAGGGCGTGTTCTTTCTTCCGCTTCCACATGTTCCGGCCGTAAATGAAACCGAAGCATCCTGCTTTCACGCTCACTTCCGCGTTTTCCAGTAGTTCAGCATCCGTCTTATCTTCTCCTCCACTGAAGAGAACGGGGATCCCCTGTGCCGCCCGCACGACTCTCCGAGCCCGCTCAACCTTTTGCTCAAAAGGAGGCAATGCCTGGAGTTCTTTTTCCAAAGAGCGAAAGTACTTCGGAACGCTCTCGTTTGCGACAAACTCTTCCTTTGCAGCCTTTGGCAAATTCGACTTGATGATCGTAGCCCCCATTTCGGTTGCTAATCGCGCGGCAGATTCGAGAGCGTAGCTGGTATCTCTTCCCCCCTTCGCATCGATCGCTTCACCTCGGGGGTAAGCCCAGACCACCAATGGCATCCCGTAGCGCTCACACTCTCTTCGTACTGCAGCAAGCTGCGGCAAATCCACATCCTGACGGGGCGAGCCATAGTACATCGTGTAGCCGATTGCCACTGCGCCGAGGCGAACAGCGTCCTCAACCCACGAGGTGTGTACACTCAGCGCCTGCTTCTCGGGCGGGATTGAAGTTTTTCCGTTGACCTTCACGATCAAAGGAATTCTTCCTTCCGTCTGCGACCAGAACCTCTTGGAGAGCCCATAGTGCAAGGCAACCGCTTTATGCCCGGCATCCAGGGCCAATTCTAACAGATATTTTGGATTCCCGGCATCAGACTGAGCTTCTAGGTGCCGACAGTCGTGCTCAACAAATTGATCGTAGGGTAAGATGAACGTCGTGCCGTTGGGACGGAGAATCTGTCTAATCCGAGTAATCTCACCGGCTGAGAAACTTACATGACGGAAAAATCGGAGCTGGTCCATGAGTACGCCTCCCTCAGAATGATTGACAAGAGAATTTTCTTGCTCAATGGAATTGATTCCAACGAATCGCTTTGGAATATACACAAAGAGTCTCCCATTTTCAATAGATTTTTCCGCAGAGGACTCCGAGAACAGGAAAAGCAATCTTGACATTCGGGTATTTTCTTGATATCATCTGTTACAGATGGCATCAGCAGGAGGCCGGAACTGAAGAAGCTGGTCATTCTTAAGCGCGGCGAAGAGCGCAGAATTCAAGGCGGCCATTTGTGGGTCTTTAGCAACGAAATCAAAGAAGTGGGCGGCGCTCCGGAGAGCGGCGAGGTGGTCGAACTGCGGAGACATGACGGAAAGTTTCTTGGCCTCGGATACTACAACTCGCATTCGCTCATTGCATTCCGACTTCTGACAACCCGAGAAGAAGAGATCGGTATTGACTTTTTCAAGAAGAGAATTCAAGAAGCCAGCGCAATCCGCAGGCGTTTCTATCCTCGATCCCCGATGTACCGCTCTGTACACGGCGAGAGTGATTTTCTTCCCGGCCTCGTTATCGATCGGTACGGCGAGTACTTCGCCGTCCAAACTTACTCCGCCGGGATGGATAAACGCCTCACGTTGATCTGTGACGTGCTCGAATCCCTCTATCACCCCAAAGGTATTGCAGAAAGGAATGAATCTCCCCTTCGATCGCTGGAGCGGCTGCCCGACCGAAAAGGCACAATCCGCGGCAGCATTGAACCGTGTAAGCTGACGGAACACGGGATCGAATATGAGATACATATTTTGGAGGGCCAAAAAACCGGGTTCTACCTTGACCAACGAGAGAACAGGAAAGCAATCCGACGATTTGCAAAGGCAGCGAGAGTGCTCGATTGCTTCTGCAACGAAGGTGGCTTCGCACTCAATGCCGCCGCAGCAGGAGCGAGGGAAGTTTTGGGGATCGATGCCTCCGAGCCAGCGATTGCCCGAGCGAGAAAGAACGCTACGAGAAACAGCCTCGACAAGATCTGCAAGTTCGAGAGCGGAGATGTCTTTGACGCGTTGAAGAAGCTCACGGAAGAGCAAGCTCGGTTTGACCTTATTATCCTTGACCCTCCGTCTTTTGCCAGAAGCAAGAAGAATCTGCCGACAGCAAGGAGAGGCTACCAGGAGATCAACGCAGCAGCGATGAGGCTTTTGAGCGAGGATGGAATCCTCGCCACAGGTTCATGCTCGCACCATGTGACTGACGGACTGTTTCTCGATATCGTAAGTGCCAGCGCGAAAAATGCCGGGCGAAGAATTCAGCTCCTCGAGTGGAGAGGGGCAGCTCTTGACCACCCGATTCTACCCGCAATGCCAGAAACAAAGTACTTGAAGTTTGGAATCTTTCGCGTGGCCTGATTTCAGGATCTCCTTGATGAGTCCACACGCTGAGATAAGGTGTAGAACTGCAGTGTCCCGCACTACCGGGAGAAAGGAATCTCCAATGATCTGGCGACGTTACTTGAGGCTCCCAAGCCACTCCCTTTTCATAACGCTCCTTGCGTTAATGTCAGCGCCCACATTTGCTCAGAGTACCGAGACACAAGGGGTGAACCTTCCACCTGCTAAGTTGTTTTCCGGCACATTCGTTCCTTCCGATGCCGCGACGGCTCCACCGGAAAGCATTCTCATCCCCTCTCGCAAGAGGAACGCGCTTGGCGTCGATGTGCTAGTCTCTACCAGCGGATTCGGGCTAGGAGTCTTCTACAGGCGGCAATATACCGAGGACTTGTACGGATTCGGCTCATTTTCTATTTCTGAGGTCAAAGACGACAGAGAGGTAGAATTGTACAATCCCTTTACCGGTGAGAAATTTGTCCCGGGAAAAGTCAATCGCTTCTTCCTCTTGCCTGTCATCTTTGGCGTCCAGTATAGGTTGTTTCGTGAGGACATCGCAGACAACTTCCGCCCGTATGTCACAGCGGCATTAGGCCCATCGATGGTGTACTCGACGCCGTACGAACGGGAGTTCTTCAATAGTTTTGGCCACGGACAAGCACACTACACGCTCGGTGGGTACGTCGGCTTTGGCGCGTTCTTTGGGCTGCAGGAAGGAAATCTCGTGGGCGTGAGTTTCCGTTACTACATCGTTCCTCTGAAAAATCAGCTACAAAGTCTGGAAGATGTTTATAAGAAACAGTTCGGCGGCTTCTTTATCACACTAAACATCGGTACGGTCTACTGAGGCGCCAAATGAAGATTGGAGGAGTATTCCTCAACGTCTCGGAAGCTCTCCCAACGAAGAATGTTGACCCCACCAATGGCGAGCAGAGAACTTTGGCGCATTCTGAATTCTTCCCAGTGTTCGTGGCCTATCGAAATCACCGGTGGTGTGGGAACGCGACAGGCCCCGCAGGTTTGATTTCGCTGCAAAGGCAACGACGGTGGAGCGTGCACCACCCATTTCGCCCCAAAATTAGAGCCAGCGCGCCCGAGGAATCAAGCACATGCGTTGCGGTCTCAGCGTCTTTCTTCTCTAAAGGAAGGGTGGAGGAGACTAGGGGTAGACTCTCAGACCGAAGGCAAAATCAATACTCAGCCCGAGCGGCGGTGCAATGAATACAATCGGTGCAACTTCGAGGAAAGCATCGAGCGGAGCTCTCTTGAAGAGATAACTCACTCCAATTACCCCACGCGCGCCCAACGCGAAATTCCCTTCCTTGGACCGTGTGACGTACCCACGATTGCCGCTGACCGCTCCGCCGATCCCATA
This sequence comes from Ignavibacteriales bacterium, assembly GCA_037446075.1. Taxonomy (GTDB): domain Bacteria; phylum Bacteroidota; class Ignavibacteria; order UBA10030; family JAHEZR01; genus JBBIJH01. Next base: position 2,144 of record JBBIJH010000052.1, on the reverse strand, counting down.
ATAGAGAGGGAAGGTTGGGTCTTCAAATGCATCTTCGTGAAGGATGTAGTTGACACTGATGCGGTAGTCATCACCGAAGGAATACCCAAAAGCTCCATCGACGGCCCTCCGCCCGTCGAGCCAGTACTTCCAGCTGATTCCTGAAGGTTCCCCCAAGACGAAGCCAATTCCAAAGGTGCCACGAGTACGGGAGATCCCTTCAGTCACTGCAGGGATTAAGCCAGACTTCACCTTCCTTGTGTCAGGTTCCCTCCCATAAGCCGCAAGTGGGAAGAGCAAAAAGAGGAAAGCAAGAGTGGAAATGCATGTAAGATGATTTTTCATACATAGCCTCCCGGAAATTTGTATGTGAGTGATTTATGAGACTTCCCTCGTCTTCAGGTAGGATCTTAGGAATCTCCCGGTATGGGACTTTATGCTTTGAGCGACCTTCTCGGGCGTTCCAGTCGCCACAACAAATCCACCATCGTCACCGCCTTCAGGACCTAGATCGATGACGTGGTCTGCACACTTGATAACATCCATGTTGTGCTCGATGATGATGACCGAGTGACCGAGATCAATCAATGCATCGAAGCAACGAAGGAGCTTTGCGATGTCGTCGAAATGAAGACCTGTGGTCGGCTCATCGAAGATGAACAGGATATGGCCCTCCCTCTCCTGCGCCGCGAGATGGGCGGCGAGTTTCACACGCTGGGCTTCGCCGCCGGAGAGGGTGGTCGCGGACTGTCCAAGACGCAAATAACCAAGCCCAACGTCATCGAGAACCTTCAGACGAGTCGCTGCGCGTCTGGACCGCGCGTCCGTACTGAAGAAAGTGATTGCCTCTGTGACCGTCATGTTCAGGACATCGTCGATGTTCTTTCCGCGATAGCGGATGTCTAGAATCTCACTTTTGTACCTCTTTCCCTTGCAAACATCGCACTGGATGTAGAGGTCCGCAAGGAACTGCATTTCGATTTTCTGGAACCCATCCCCTTCGCATGTTTCGCACCTCCCGCCCGGTACGTTGAAGGAGAAGTGCCCAGGCTTCAAACCCCGAATCTTCGCCTGCTGTGTGTTTGCGAAGAGGTCCCGGATTAAGTCAAATGCTCTGATATATGTCACTGGATTCGAACGCGGCGTTCTTCCAATGGGAGATTGGTCAACAAGCTCGACATCGTCGATGAGATCATCTCCTTCGATGCCTGCGAACTTTCCGACTTTTCCGCTATATTCACTTTTTCGTTTCTTCAGAGCGGCATAAAGAATCTCGTGGACGAGCGTACTTTTCCCCGAGCCGCTTACTCCCGTTACGCAGACAAGAACGTTGAGAGGGAATCTCACGTCGATGCGTTTCAGGTTGTGCTCAGCCGCTCCTCGAATGACGATGGCATCTCCGCTTCCTTGTCGCCGCGCCCTGGGGACTGGGATAGAAAGTGCACCGCTGAGGTATTGCCCGGTTAGTGACCCCTTCTCCCGGAGCAACCCCGGCACGTCACCGCAATAGATGACCTCTCCGCCGTTTTCCCCGGCACGGGGCCCGAGGTCCACAACGACATCGCTCGCCTTGATCATTTCCGCGTCATGCTCAACGACAATCACAGTGTTTCCGATGTCACGAAGAGATTTCAGGATGTTAATCAGTTTGTGGTTGTCTCGAGGATGAAGCCCAATGCTCGGCTCGTCAAGCACATAGAGCGAGCCGACAAGAGAAGAGCCGAGCGAAGTAGCAAGGTTGATCCGCTGGGCCTCTCCACCCGAAAGTGTACTCGACAACCGATCGAGTGTCAGGTAGCCAATCCCGACTTCGACGAGGTATTTCAGTCGCTTTTGCAGTTCGTCCAGAATTCTCATCGCGACTTCTTGCTGAAAGGGCATAAGCTCCAATTGACGGAAAAACTTCTCCGCCTCCGCGATGCTCATTCGAACTACATCATGAATATTTTTCCCACCTATATAAACACTGAGGGCCTCCGGCCGCAGCCGTGCCCCGTTGCAAGAATCGCAAGTCGTATACCCTCGATAGCGGCTGAGAAATACTCGATAATGAATCTTGTAAGACTTCTTCTCAATCCACCTGAAGAATCTCAGAAGGCCATCAAAGCCATCATAGCCGTTCATGATAACATCCAGTTCTTCAGCTGTTAGATCCCGAAACGGGA
>JBBIJH010000051.1:0-16312 GCA_037446075.1 Ignavibacteriales bacterium | reverse complement strand
ACAGGCCCAAATGCCGGTGGCAAAACAGTTGCACTTAAGACAGCGGGCCTTCTTGCCCTGATGGCTTCATGCGGCCTGCACATACCGGCGTCACCTGATTCATCCGTTCCGCTTTTCAAGCGTATCTTCATCGACATCGGTGATCAACAATCCGTCGAAAGCGATTTGAGCAGTTTTAGTTCACATCTGATGAACCTAAAACGAATCCTGGAGGAGGCGGACTCAGCTTCCCTTGTCCTTCTTGACGAGATTGGCAGCGGAACGGATCCAGCAGAAGGTGGAGCGATTGCCGCTGCTTTCCTGAAAAGGCTTTCAGACAAGAACTGTCTTACCATAGCGACGACCCACCACGGAGAGCTTAAGGCATTTGCGCACGAGACCACGAATTTTGCCAATGGGTCAATGGAGTTCGACCAGACCACATTAAGGCCTACTTACAAGTTCAGACCTGGAATACCTGGGTGTAGCTACGCACTCGAGATAGCGCAGAGACTTGGTATTCCCGATGACCTGCTATCTCGGGCTAGAGAGTTCCTAGGCTCTGGCCGGAACCGGCTCGAGATGCTCTTGTCGCAAGTGGAGAAAGCAAGCCAGCAACTCGAGCGTGAGCTACAGGAGGCTACATCCCGAAATGCCTACCTGTCCCGGATCATCGCTGAGTACGAAGAAAAACTGAAGGGTGCAGACCTCGAAATTCGGAAACGGAGAAAAGCCGCGCTTGAGGAGGCGGAGCAACTCCTTGAACAGACGAACGCGCTGATCGAAGCGACCATTAGCGAGATCCGATCTCACCAAGCAGAACGGCGGGTCGTGGGGAAAGTGAAGAAGGAAGTCGAGGATCGGCGAATTCAGCTAAAGGATGAGCTTCGACACGTGGAAATGAGCCTCCGGCCTCGTGACGAAGATAAAGATTTCGTCCAAGGAGATTATGTGAAGCTCCTTGACGGCACAGAGATAGGCATGGTCTCGGAAGTGTTGGACGAGGGCGAAACTCTCGTAGTTGAATTTGGGAATGCGCGATTGCGCGTTGATCGGAAGCGACTCTCCCGGGCTAAAAAGCCGCCGGCGAGTCGTGGCGTAATCGCAGCTCCAGAAGACAGCAGGCCGCGACGAACGGAGTTAGATGTGAGGGGACTGGCGGCTGAGGACGCTCTGCAACTTGTGGATAAATTCCTCGACGATGCGACGCTCACCTCGGTGGAGAGTGTAAGACTAATCCATGGTAAAGGGACAGGGGCACTGCGAAGGCGAATCACTGAGTATCTGACGAAGGACAGTAGAGTGAGATCCTTCCGCTTAGGTGATTGGAATGAAGGGGGGACAGGCGTTACCATCGTAGAGCTTCGAAGTTAGTCAACAAGAAAGAAGTTGCGCCCAGCATGCAAAGCCATCGGATTCAAAAGGTCTTGGTAGCCAACCGTGGTGAGATCGCTTTAAGAATCATTCGCACCTGCGAAGAGATGGGCATCAGGACTGTGGCAGTTTATTCAGAAGCAGATCGAACTGCATTGCACGTCCGCAGAGCCTCTGAGGCTTACGAAATTGGCCCTCCAGCTCCACTGGAGAGCTACTTGGCGATGGATAAGATTATACAAGTCGCGAAGGCTGCAAAATGCGACGCGGTTCACCCCGGTTACGGTTTCCTTTCTGAGAGCCCAGATTTTGCTCGGAGGGTTGAGAAGAGCGGTCTTCTTTTTATCGGTCCTACCGCTCGGAGCATTAGAGCCTTGGGGGATAAGCTCAGGGCGCGAGACATTGTCAGTCGAGCCGGCGTCCCCGTGGTACCTGGATCCACAGAGCCAATCAGAGACCTCTCTCACGCCAGACAAATTGCGGCCGAGTTCGGTTATCCGGTACTCTTGAAAGCTGTTGGAGGGGGCGGCGGTAGGGGGATGAGAATTGTTAAGGAAGAAAAGGAATTGGGCCAAGCTTTGCGCGAAGCCACCGCAGAGACCAGAAGTGCCTTCGGCGACCCGCGCGTCTACATTGAGAAATATCTAAGGCACCCACGGCATATTGAGGTTCAGATCCTCGGAGACAGCTACGACAATGTAATTCATCTCGGAGAGCGTGAGTGCAGTATACAAAGAAGGTTTCAGAAGATGATTGAAGAATCCCCATCAACATTTATCGACGACGTCCTGAGAGCTGAAATCGGCTCTGCGGCCGTCAGAGCTGCGAAGGCGAGCCGATATAGGAGTGCGGGAACCGTGGAGTTCCTCGTGGACGAAGACAAGAAGTATTACTTTCTAGAAGTGAATACCAGAATTCAGGTGGAGCATCCTGTCACAGAGATGAGAACCGGGCTCGATATCGTTGAAGAGCAGCTGAGAATTGCGTCTGGCGAAAGCATCAGATGGAAACAAGAAGAGATTTCACCAAGGGGACACTCGATCGAGTGCAGAATCTACGCGGAGGATGCCGATGAGGGGTTTCTGCCCTCTGTTGGAAAGATTGCCTACCTTCGTCCAGCGCAGGGAAATGGAATACGTATCGACAGTGCACTTGAGATGGGGACTGAGATCACGTCTTACTATGATGCATTGATATCGAAGGTAGTCAGTTGGGGAATCGACCGCGCTCAGGCGATAAGCAGGATGGATCGGGCTTTAAGGGAATATCTCATCGCCGGGATCAAGACTACTATCCCGTTCTGTCTTTATGTGATAAACCATAAAGCGTTCCGAAATGGTGAGTATGATACTGGATTCGTCCAGGAATTCTCCAAGAGGAATCACCAAACAACTGCGGCAGACGATGGCAGACTTATAGCGGCGATTTCTGGCGTGTTAGTCGCTGGAGAGGCCAAAGAGGCCCCGATATTGACGGGTGGAAGCCAGATCAAAGACGGCTGGTCAGGCTGGAAGACCAAGCGCATTGAACAGGAGTATCACTGAGGACAGGTTTCTTGTGAGAGAATTCCAGGTAAGCGTCGGCGGCAGAGTCTATAACGTCAGGGTACCTAAGGAAGGGGATACACTATTGGTCGATGGGCGAGACTGTAAAGCAGCTCTGGTGAGAGTCCACGGGAATTTGTATTCACTTAAACTCGACTCCCGCTCGTATGACCTTCATGTCCGTCCGGACGATGGCAGATTTCTGGTGTTGGTAGAGGGGAGCGAATACGAAGTTTGGGTCGAAGATAAGTCACGCCCCCGAAGGCCCGCCAGCGTTCTGAGAAGCAAGGAGCACAAGGCGTTTGAGATTAAGTCTCCAATGCCCGGACTCGTCTCCTCGCTGAAAGTCGCACCGGGAGCGAGGGTTTCCCATGGAGCACCGCTGCTGACACTTGAGGCAATGAAAATGGAAAACGAAATTCGATCTCCGAGAGGAGGGGTAGTTTCGGAGATTCTTGTGAGATCGGGCCAATCCGTTGAAAAAGATGATGTATTGGTTCGCCTTCGCCTTTGAGTCCATCCGCATGTGATGCACCTCACTCAGGAGGGTCTCTGGGGAACTATTGAAAAATCGACTGGCTTGAAAGAAAACCACGGCAGTTTAACAGCAATTGGACGATAGGAACCTCTGGGCAGACAATGAATTATGAGCCAGTGGTTGACGAACGCCTTGCAGCCGAGCACGGTCTCTCGGCTGAGGAGTACGAGCGGGTCATCTCGATCCTTGGTCGTGTTCCTACCTATACCGAATTGGGAATTTTCAGCGTCATGTGGAGCGAACATTGCAGCTACAAGAATTCTCTTCAGGAAATCCGTACACTGCCTCGGGCGGGCAAGTGCCTCCTCGCTGAGGCAGGGGAGGAAAACGCAGGCCTAATTGAGATTAGCGACGACCTTGCCATTGCCTTTAAGATTGAGAGCCACAATCACCCGTCAGCAGTTGAACCCTATCAAGGAGCCGCTACGGGTGTGGGAGGCATACTCCGAGATGTCATGACAATGGGAGCACGCCCGATTGCAATCCTAGACTCTTTGCGGTTCGGTGAATTGGAGAAAGAACGCACCAAATACCTGCTCGCACACATCGTGAAAGGAATCGCCGATTACGGTAACAGCTTTGGCGTCCCGACTGTGGGTGGAGAGGTCTACTTTGACCGGTCTTATAACAACAATCCGTTGGTCAATGCAATGGCCGTTGCTGTCGTACCTAAGGCGAAAGTGATTCGCGCGGTCGCGAAGGGAGTGGGAAATCCCGTGCTGATTGTAGGCTCGTCCACGGGCCGAGACGGCATCCACGGGGCGACGTTCGCATCCGAAGAGATCTCCTCAAGATCGGAAGACCGGCGACCATCCGTTCAGGTCGGCGACCCCTTCACGGAGAAATGTCTTCTCGAAGCCTTACTGGAGGCAAATGATGCTAATTGTCTTGTTGCAGTTCAAGATATGGGCGCCGCTGGAATCGCATGTTCAACCTCCGAAATGAGTGCGAGAGGTGGGGTGGGGATGGAGATAAACCTGGACCTCGTCCCAGTCCGAGAGGAGAATATGTCAGCTTACGAGATCGTCCTCTCAGAGTCGCAGGAGCGGATGCTGATCGTAGCAGTCCCTGAGAAGGTTCAGCTGCTCAAGGAGATCTTTTCAAAGTGGGATATTCAAGCCACCGAAGTCGGGAGGGTAACTGACGATGACCAAGTACGGTTTTGGAAGGATCGAAGGGTATGCGCTCAGATTCCAGCAAGGAGTCTGGTTGCTGGATACGATGCTCCAGTCTATACGAGGGATGCAAGAAAACCCTCTTACCTCCAGGAAACCGACAGCGATAGACTTGAGGATATACCAGAACCAAGGGATTTGAGAGAGACTCTTCTTCGAATGATCTCAAGCCCAAACTTAGCCAGCAAGAAGTGGATTTATGAGCAATACGATACCGGCGTTCAAACAAACAGCCTCCTACCGCCGGGACACGACGCCGCCCTCATCCGTATCAAGGGGACAGACACGTTCATTGCACTCTCCACCGATTGCAATGCGCGTTACGTCTACCTCAATCCTCGGGTAGGTGCAATGATAGCTGTAGCGGAAGCTGCTCGAAATGTTATTTCCGTCGGAGCAAGACCCGTTGCCATCACGAATTGCCTGAACTTCGGCAATCCGTACGATCCAGAGATTTACTGGCAGTTTAAGGAGGCTATCGCTGGAATTCGAGAGGCCTGTCTCGCATTGAGCACGCCCGTGACGGGGGGGAATGTCAGCTTCTACAACGAAGGCCCTGATGGCGCCGTGATGCCGACGGCAGTGATTGGGATGGTTGGGCTTATGAGTTCGCAGACGAAACCAGTCTCATGCGGGTTTAAGAACGCCGGGGACCTGGTTGCAATCGTGGGGGAGACACGTGGCCATGTAGGAGGCAGTGAATATCTTCTTATGCTCCTTGGTAAGGCCACCGGGCAAGCACCACCACTTGACCTTGAATTGGAAAAGAGGACCCAACAGGCCATCCTCGACCTGATCGACCGAGGCCTCCTGAGTTCCTGCCATGACCTATCTGAGGGTGGGCTGGCACTCGCGCTAACGGAGTCTTGCATATATTCGCCCAAACAGCGCCTTGGAGCCGTTATTGGCCTCTCAACAGTGGTCCGACCTGACTTCTACCTATTTGGTGAAGACCAATCGCGATTCCTCATAAGCTTTGGTCACAGCCTCCTCGGCCAAGTAGAATCGGTTCTGGCCGCACACAAGCTGCAACTTGAGGTACTTGGCTATACCAGCCGGGGATATCTCACGATAGACCCTTTGCTTTCGATTCCAGTTGCAGAGCTTGCTGATGTTTACACGGCACCGATCCCCAGGTCAATGACCTTATCGATTTGATGTAATAAACAGAACCAGTTACTCCGTAGGTCAGGGGAAGTGGAGCAATGTGCTTGGAAGCGTCGGCAAGTTTACTGCAGGAAAGTTTACATAATAAATGTTATAGGAACATCTGCACACCTGAATCCCCCGAGTCACTTCCGCATCACAATCCGTCTATCCGTCACCACAAACCACCCAACAATGTCATCGCTGCCAGGTACGCGACAAGAGTAACACCCAGGATTTGGCTCAGCCTCGATTTCTCGCCTCGAAGGGCTTTCCTGTCCAGTGCCGGTACAAGAAACCAAAGGGCAAGCACGACGGCTAACACGACATTGACAAGCGCCTCCCCTGTTACCAGCCATACTTTGGATGGGACAAGCCTGAGGGTCTCATAAAGAGACCAGAAGTACCATTCTGGACGCACCCCAGGCGGGGCCGGGCTCATCGGGTCGGCTTTTGATCCCAACCCCCAAGGGAAGCCAAACGAAAGAACGGCCAAGACGGTGGCAGCGAGGAGCCAGATAGTCCAATCGCGAACCACAAAGTTCGGAAAAAAAGGAATTGGCGGTCCTGTTTCCTTGGCACCGATCGGCTTACTGGAACCATGAACCTGGTTGAGGATGAGATGCAGGATCACGATTAACAAGGCTAGGACGGGGAGCAAGAAAACGTGAAGAGCAAACAATCGGGTCAGAGTGTGTGCGCCCACCTCTTGGTCTCCGCGGAGGAGGGTCAACAAGGTGTGGCCGATTAGTGGGATCGACCTCGGGATTTCGGTCCCAATCTGCGTGGCAAAGTACGCAGTGGTGTCCCACGGTAATAGGTAACCCGTAAAGGCGAAACCAAGCGTTATCAACATTAGAGCAAATCCAGAGAACCACATTGCCTCACGTGGTTTTCGATAAGCTCGCAAGAAGTAAACGCTAAACATGTGAACCATCAGAGCGCCGACCATAAAATGCGAGGTCCAAATATGTAGGGACCGCACAAAATTGCCATAGCTTACATTTGTCATAAGGTCCTTCACACTTTCATAGGCGGTCTCAGGTGTGGGCTGATAATAGAAAAGTAGCAGGCCACCGGTTACCAACTGAACTATGAACAGAAAGAGCGTTAGTCCACCGAAGAGGTACCAAAAAGTGTATTTGTGATTCGGTACGGTCTTGTTCCTCAGAAACGTCAAGAGCGAGTCAAAGTACAGGCGCTCATTTAGCCAACCGATGAATCCTTGAAGAGGAAAGTAACGGCGAAGATCCAAGGCCTTCAATCGCTGAGAGTTAGCTTGTGGTGACGACAATGTTGTCGGAGAGAAAAGAAATGCGGTATGGCGTCAGGGGTCTGGGGGGCGGTCCAGAAATGTTTCTACCATCGAGATCATACTGTCCACCATGGCAATTACAATGAAAATATCCCTTGCCTTCGGGGCGGTACTCTATCGTGCAGCCGAGATGGGTACATGTCGCACCGAATGCCTTGTACTCACCTGTCTGCGTGTGAACAACAATCACTGGTTTCGTCCCAACTTTGACGATCATCGAAGTATTCGGAGGCATCGAATCAAGTCTTCCCACGACAACGGGAGATATCTTGTTGTTAGTTCTTAGAGGGGGTGAAAGGTATCTGCCCACCACATAGAGAGCTGGGAAGGCGATTATCGCGGTCCAGCCCGTGAGGAGCCTTACGAGCGCACGACGTCTGCTTTCCAGTGACAGCTTGAGTTCAATCATTGTGCCCTAGTGAGAAACATTTCTTCCCTAAATTCATAGCCAGGAAAAACTTTCTGACCACTTCAACAGCGATAGATTGGGTGAAGTTCCGATTAGAAAGCAACCGTCTTAACTACAGGATCATAAGTGACCTCCCCGGAAAACGTCACATCGGCGTTTCCCTCGAGATAGACTTCGCCTACCCGGTCGTCTGATGTCCGGAATTTGACGAGTAATGGTTCCTGGCTCTTGGGGATAACGGTGACCGGAGAGTGGATTCCTCTGATTCTACTCGCAATGATGGCGCTTGCCACCGCTCCAGTTCCGCATGCGAAGGTCTCAGCCTCAACGCCCCTTTCATATGTTCGTACTCTCAAAGAACCGTCCCGGTTGAGCTTTACAAAATTGACGTTGGTTCCGCGTTTTCCGAAGTAGGGATGATTGCGAAGTTTCCGGCCCAATGTCATCACGTCCAAGACTGAAAGCTCCCCTGACAACAACGCATCGTTTTCATCGAGAAAAAGAATTGCATGCGGCGAACCTGTATCGACAAAGTGCAATTTGAATCGCATTCCACCGCTGCGAAGTTCAACCTGGAGCTTTTCGTCCTTCGGATCTTTCATTCGCAATCGAACCTTGCGGCCGTTCACTTCAGCTTCATATATATGCCCGAGAGCATCAAAAGTCATCCGTTTCGGGGCTATCCCGTTCAGCACCGCGTATCGAGCAATGCATCGACCGCCATTTCCACAGAAGCCCCCGTATGAGCCGTCTGCATTGAAGTACCGAACGCGGAAATTTGCCGCTCTGCTCTTCTCGAGAAGAAGCACTCCATCGGCGCCGACTCCAGTCCGCCGCTCTGCAACAACACGAACGAAATCTCTCACTCCCGTCGCCAGAATGCGTTGGCGGTTATCGACAATCACAAAATCATTCCCTGCCCCCGACATCTTTGTGAATTTGATTCGAATTCTCCGCCTCATGTCTTTGTGGTCACTGTGTCTCTCTTAATCTTGGAAGAACATATCGGTCGACCGAATCTTCGTCACGGATCGGCCCCACGCCTTTGAAAAGATACCAATCTTCTACATGCTCTACTGACGAATCTGGTTCAATTGTCCTCAAGGGACCGAGGGTCTCCAACTCGATCATCTCCGCATTCGTAAAGCTCTCGACGGAAGACCCGAGATCTGGGTACCTCTCCCCTTCTGCGTACTTGAACCGTTTGATAAACAGGTGATCTTTTCTAGCATAAGCGGCCCAACCTTCCTTCACTCCCGCACCAATCTTCGTTGGTTTTCTTGCATTCGGATCCTGTGACAGAATTATGTAGCGAGATCCCCAGAGATACCGCGGATCACTCATGTCCGTGTATCCCCAAAGAGCCATCGCTCGCATAGGCAGGAGCTCCTCGTCGTGAGACTTGTAAGGAGCTTGTGGGATGATCACCCTCCCCCCTTGTTCCATAACAGTGAGAGTCCATGGAGCAAGTTCCACCGGCCACTCACCTCTGTTCCACAATCGATGCACCACTGTCACGCGATTGATTTCTGGAGACAAAATGATTTCCATTTCTTTTTGAATTCCGGTTGACCCCTCTGTCGATTGAATCAATCGCACTCCATCTTTCCGTTTTTCGAATTCCACGGGTAGATTGTCTGGCCAGTAGGTTCTTGGTTTCGCTTCGGGTGCGTGCCAGAGGCGATGTCCCCCATAAATTCGCCATTCCTTCCCGCCTGTTTTTCCCAATTGGTCTCTGTATTCCTTGAATTCGTTTTCACCGCCTACAAACCCGAAGCGTATCACCCTTGGGCCAACATCGGTCGTCACGATGAGTTCGATTTGTTCATTCGCGATGCGATAGCAGTTCGACCAGCCACCGTAGGATATTCTCTCGATGGTCACGGGAATCCCCCCTTGTAGCTGCCCGGCATCGTCTCCACCGAAGGAAGCTTGCCAACAAAAGCAAGTGAAGCCGATAAGAAAAAACATGTTGGAGTGAGGCATGGCATTATGATGATGTGGGTGGTGAAATATGAGTGGATTTGAACTCGACAGGAAGAGAGAATCGAAGTGGAGATGGGGGGAATCGAACCCCCGTCCAAAGAGAAGACCCTCAGGACATCTACGTACCTAGCCGTGTCATTCGATTTCACTCAGGGCAGCCGGACAGGCACAACGTCCCCGAGCTATCTCAGTTGCACCCGACGCCGTCGGGCTTCGCCGGTCACGACTGAGAGGCGCCACCGGCTATCCCATCTGAAATCGACGCCCGTCTATGTCCCGATGGGCAGAGGCACAAACGAACGGGTTGCCTAGGAATTAGGCAGCCAGTGCGTAGTTATAGTTCGCACTTATTTTTTTTCCGCTTGTTTAGCCTGCATGCGGAGAGCAGGGTACGCCGTCCTGAGCACCCTCATCTCTGTCGAAACCAGATCATCCCCTTGATGTTTAATATACTCACACCGCTAAGAAAAATCAACTCCTTTCCTTGTTTTGGATCACCTCGAGGAGGTTTCGCAAAGCGGCCACGTGCTGCAACTCCCCCCGCTGCCGATACGCCACGATTAAGTTCCTGATCATCCGATCCACCATCTGCCGGTGACTTACCGTCTCGAGGAACTCTTCTCGGAACCCTAGTCCTGTCACTTCTAGGAATTCGCGACAATCGTTCCGCGAGAGCAACTTCCCGCCCTTAAAAGGGTCAATGAAGATTTCCTCTTCGCCCACACGGTATTTTATTAGAAAATGCCCGGGCATTCCGACCCCGTAAAGAGGGATATTTAACCTCTTCGCTACGAGCAAGTAAATGGTAGATAGAGAAATTGGAAGGCCGGTCTTTTTCTCCAATACCCTGTTGAGGTAGCTATTGTCCGGATTGTAATAATCTTCCATGTCCCCCCTGAAGCGTTTCTCTGCCCCCAAGAAGCGAACTATGACGGAAAGGATCTCAATTGGGTCGTTGTGAGTATCAAGTTTTGAGTCAAGCTCGTGCGCGTATTCATCCAGCAATCTGCTACACCAGCGAAGATCTTCATTGGGATATCCATAGCGAGCTAACAGCAAGGCGCTTGACTCAAGGTCGATATCTCCGGGTGTGTGTACAAGCTCCATCAATTGAGTTTTCACGTCTGAAGCAACGATTTCCGCAACGATTGACTGAATCCGATCTTTCAGGACTGAATTCGCTGCAGGGATAGCGTCCTCGAGAATCGGGATCGCACCAACTCCCCCTTCCAATAACTTTCGGCGGACCACAGAGACTATCTCTGAGTTCTCATCGTCGAGCAGCTTTAGGAGTGAACGAATCTCCGAGACATCCATGATTGATGCCTAGATTTCATAGCGTGATCTTGTTGGGCGAACTTCCCAGATAATTCTTCGTCAGCTGGCTCTTTAGATACTCGAACGCCTCGGCTGGGCTATCAGCAAATCTGAACAGCCGGAGGTCCCTCGGACGGATCGTGTGGAATTTGACCAGCGCGTTGAAGTTAATTACCTTGTCCCAGTATTCCTTGCCGTAGATTACCACGGTCATCTTCTTTTTAATCTTTCCTGTTTGCAAGAGGGTTAGGACCTCAAAGAGCTCATCCATTGTTCCGAAGCCTCCGGGGAAGACCACGAGCGCTTTGCCTAGGTATACGAACCAAAACTTTCTCATGAAGAAGTAATGGAATTCGAATGAGTACATCCGAGGAATGAAGTCGTTGGGCACCTGTTCAAACGGAACACTTATATTCATCCCGATCGTCGGGCCCCCGGCAAGTCGTGCTCCTTTGTTTGCCGCTTCCATGATCCCGGGACCTCCTCCAGAACAAACCACGAACCGATGGTCACCAGTCAGACTCAGAGACCACTCCGTGAGCAATCTGGAAAGCTCTACTGCTTCCTCATAGTATCGGGACATTTCCAAGTCGACACTCGCTTCCTCAAGTAGCCTTTTCTTCGACGACGCAGAATGGCCTGACGCCTTTAGCTGCAGCTCCAGTTCTTTAATACGTCTTAGAGCCTTAGGCCGTGGAAGAATCCTCGAGGACCCGAAAAAGACGATCGTGTCCTTGATTCCAAGCTGCCGGAATCGTGAGAGTGGCTCTTCGAACTCAGCAAGTATCCGGATTGAGCGGGCGTCCGAGCTCGTCAGGAATTCAAGATTCTTATATGCCTTTAGAGGCCATGGCTTTTGTGGCTTCATCTTGAGTATCCAATCCTTTAGTGATTCATGAAGTGAGAAAATCGATGGACCGCCCTCCATCCACGGCAAAAATCTGACCCGTGATGTATGGTGCACTCTGCGCCAGGAACAGCACAACGGAGGTGATGTCACTGGGTACACCATATCTACCCAACGGTATGCGATCGACTGAAATGTGCTGAATGTCTGCGTTCTCCTCTCCTTCCAGGATTATTGTCCCAGGGGCAACCGCGTTGACCATCACGCGAGGTGCGAGTGCCCTCGCAAAGCATCTTGTCAAAGCAATGACGCCAGATTTGGAGACACTATATGGGATATGCCTCGGCCACGCTTGGATGCCACCGATTGAGGCGATGTTGATTATTCGGCCTCCTCCCTGCTTCCACATTTCCCGAGCAACGGCCTGCGTGCAGAGAAGCGTTCCAGTCATATTAACATCGAGTGTCTCTGCCCATATGGAAGGATTGATCTCGTTCCAAAGGCTTCGCGTGTAGATTCCAGCATTATTGATCAGTACGTCTAACCTTTTGAACTTGTGCAAGGTTTTCTGGACCAATTCCTGAACCTCAGCAGGTACTGATATATCCGCCTTGATTGCGACTGCCTGTCGACCAATCCCGATGATCTCCGAACATGTTCTCTTTGCCGCTTGCTCCGACTGATTATAATTCACAACTATGTCGAATCCCTCTTCAGCAAGAGCAAGGGCGATACGGCGCCCCAGGCGTCGACCTGATCCCGTGATGAGAACGACACCAGAACTCACTCCGGCTCCTTCCTGCTCCCTGAGGCCGAGTCAAACATGTCAGCAATCATCCCTGCCACCTGCCCAAGGTAGTGCTCATCAATCTCGTCAAAGTTTGCACGCTCTTCGCTATCAACGTCCAGAACCCCCACAACCTCCCCTTGGACAAAGATGGGCACGACGATTTCAGACCTTGAGGAGGGATCGCAAACGATATGGCCCGGAAAACGTGTTACATCCTCCACGATCAGCGTCTTCTTAAGCGACACGGCCGTGCCGCAGACTCCCTTTCCAACTTCTATGCTTACACAGGCCGGTTTTCCTTGAAAAGGTCCCAGAACCAACCGGCCATTCTTCATGAGGTAGAATCCAACCCAAGAATAGCTACCAAAATTCAATTTGAGAAGTGAAGTGGTATTTGCCATGTTAGCAACGACATCACTCTCTTCGGCTAGCAGTGAATGTAGCTGTTTCAGCGTTTCTTTGTAGATCTCTTCCTTGCTGCCAGTCGGACGCAGGAACGTTTCCATCGCCTTACACTTGAACCAGTGGCAGTTCAACCAATTCACCCTCGATTGATTCACCGCTCTGCATGACGCTGACTTTTCGACCGCTGTCCGCCCATTGACTTCGAATGTAAGCAAGAGCTAGGGTCTTTGCAAGAGCGATAGAGTAAGTGCTGCTTCTAACCTCACCAATCGCATTACCCTGGTACAAGATGGTGCTTCCAGAATCGATTTCAGTCGACCCAGGAAGTCTCAATCCCATCATTCTCTTCTGAAGCTTCTTATAAGTTTCCAGTCGAGCAATGACCTCCTGGCCAACATAGCACCCTTTGGTAAAGCTGACATATTTTTCCAGGCCCGCCTCGAGGGGATTAACCTCCTCGGTGAAGTCGCATCCATAAATGGCAACCCCTCTCTCGATCCTTACCACATCCAGAGCTTGCGTTGAGCACTCGATGAGTCCAAAAGCTCCGCTCACAGCGAGAATGGAACGAAGCAGGCCGGGGCAAGCCTTGGCTTGGGCAAGCAGATTATAACCCGACCCCCCTTCAGGATCAATAGGAAGAACGACGAATTCTACGCCTGCGATGACATGCTGCCTGAAACTTCCCCCTTCGGCTCCCATCAGCGGAACCTTCAACACCTGCTGCAAGACCCTCCCGGACTCAGGGCCGATGATGGAAAGCACTCCAAGTTCTTCACTCTCGTCTCGGACCTGGACATCATCCATTACGATGAATTTCCTTACCCAATCGAGCACTCGCTGGGCAGGAGCATGGCAGAGGAGAACTCCAGCCTCCTTACTGAACCGGTACACCGTAAGGAGATCAATGATCCTTCCTTTCTCGGTCGTGAGAACAGTACTACAGGCTTCTCCGGGTGAGAGGACATTAAGGTCATTCGTTGAGATACGTTGGAGGAGGTCGAAGCTATCGCAGCCAAGTAGCCTGATTTTCGTAAGGTGGGAGCGGTCAACGAGACCGGCTTGTGAACTTAATGCGCGGTATTCCTTCCTGAGCCTCGAATCTTCGTCAAGCCAACTTCTCATCCGATCGTCTTTGCGCTTGTCCAGACCGACACGGGTTTGACGAACGCTGCCAAATGGCTCTTGTAGGTGGTCAAGAGCTTTGTGCACCCACCAGGACTCGAACCTGGAACCCACTGATTAAGAGTCAGTTGCTCTACCATTTGAGCCATGGGTGCGACCGCTTCATTAGATCGATTTCTTCCAACTCCCGAACTAATCCGATCACAGGCAAGGCTGCAATGCCACTTGAGCTGATGGCGTTATACACTCTGAAGCCATTACTTCTGTGGCGACGGAATTGCCGCGGGAGATGAGGTCTGCTGCGGGAGTTTTGGGGGCGGGACTGATTGCTGCTGTGAAGCACCTCTTTGAATAATGCTCTCGGTCGAGCCAGTTCTTCCTGGCAAGAAGTAGTTGATGGCCAAGCTCAAGAGCAGAAATGCAACAGCAAGAGCAGTTGTCAATTTGCTTAGAAAGTCCGCAGTGCGGCGGACCCCGAAGACTGCTCCGATATTCGCTCCTCCGAATGTCCCTGCCAACCCACCACCTTTGCTTGCTTGCATCAGCACCACGATGATGAGGAAGATACTGATGATGACCTCTATGGCTACCAAGAAGCTGAACATTTCACGCCCTCTCTGGCATCTGATCGGTAACAGTAATCAACTCTGCAAAAAAT
Source organism: Ignavibacteriales bacterium (assembly GCA_037446075.1). GTDB lineage: Bacteria > Bacteroidota > Ignavibacteria > UBA10030 > JAHEZR01 > JBBIJH01. The sequence goes on along the minus strand of JBBIJH010000051.1, from coordinate 1,704 downwards.
GTAACCAAAAAGGCTTGCAAAAGCAACCGTTCACGGTTTATCCTACCGTCTCCAGCTCGAACTGCTCGACCTTTTCATTCAGGTTGTATCCTTTCAAGTCATCTCCATTCAAATCGTAGCCGCTGCTGAATCCCAGCCAGTTCCAGTCATTCACGATCGCCCGCCTCTCTGTCGCATCCATCTCTGTGAAACCTGCCACCACAGTTCGAAACGTTGGAAACTCATTGTACTTCTCTGGATCAACGATGGAGAACACATGACGATTCTCAATCATATCCCGGATTCGATCGCCCCGGCGCGAGTCTCTTATTCTTACTTTGACCTTTCCGTGTTTGATGTAAACCTTTCGGCATTTGATGAAGTTGCCTTGATCCCAGAGCAGGAATTCACAGTCTGGAGAAATCTTCGACGCCTTGAGGATGAACTCACAAACGAGATAGGCATTGAATTCGTTTCCTGCTACTTTCGTGAATCCGCTCGCGAGCGAATCTTCCAAGTAACCCCCTTTCTTCACCACGATTAACTTTTCCTGCTCAAGCGCTTTGATGACCTCATTCTCGTTTCGCAAAGAGCTGCGCAATTCACGAGACCTTCTTCTGTAGGCAGACCAATAACTTTCCCTGTCGAGGCTGAGATATTCCCAGTTCGGGAAAACTGCATACATCTTGAATGCCAGCCGTCCTCCTGTCCAGACAAACTCCGAGTTGTACCATCTCTGCAGACGAAGAATGCCCTCCCACTGTTCATCCGAGATTCTATTCGAGGGAATATCTTGAACCTGATAATAGAGCTTTCTCCCCATGTTTTTTACCCTTCTATCAACGTCTGATCTTGTTTCGCATGTTCCTGCTGCTGAGGAAACGCTCGACGTACTTGCCGAGAACATCAAACTCCAGATTCACCCGGTCGCCTGGTTTCAGGTACTTGAATCGGGTAACCTCCATAGTGTGAGGGATGATTGCAATTCCTATCGATGAATCCTCGAGTCGAGCTACGGTGAGGCTCACGCCGTCAACGGCGATGGAACCGGTCGGGATGAGATAGCGTGAGAATCTCTTCGGCACGGTAATCCGAAACATCCAGCTCTTTTTCAGCCGCTTGATCGAGGCCACCTCCCCCACCCCGTCAATGTGGCCGAGAACAAGGTGGCCAGCCAGCCGATCACTGGCGCAAAGAGGCAGCTCGAGGTTCACGTGGTCATCAGGTTCTAGCAGACCGAGGTTCGTCTTTCTCAAAGTCTCCTCCACCGCCTGCACCTCGAAAACCCTCCCTCGCTTTTTCACAACAGTCAAGCAAACCCCGTTCACTGCCACGCTGCCGCCCGTCCGTAGCTTGGAGCCAACCGACTTGCCGTCGATGACATAAGAGGCAGCCCTTCCCGACCGTCTGATCGACTTGATCTTTCCCGTTCCCAAAACAATTCCAGTGAACATTATCCTATGCCAATCAAACGAAGCCCCTGGTCCAACCCTTTTTTACTACCTTCTTCGTCCCATATATGCTTCGATCAGGAGGTCCGTTCCCACCACTTCAACGTTGGACATCGTGCATTTCCAGTATCCGGGACTTGAGCCAAGCTCACCGAAGGCCGGAAGCCCAGAACCCAGTAACTTCGGGGCAACAAAGAGGTATATCTTATCCACGAGTCTGTGCTGGACAAATTCCGAGAACACCCACTGCCCTCCCTCAACAAGTACCGAAGAA
>JBBIJH010000050.1:0-16575 GCA_037446075.1 Ignavibacteriales bacterium | reverse complement strand
GGTTTGTTGGCTTGAAATTTAGCAACTTCGATGCAGAAAGTCAAGATTCCACATGCCCCCCGAATCTCACCGGATTCACAAACGCCGCATTTCCCCAAGCAGGGTTAGATACCTTTCGAAACTGCTGGAAAGAGCAGGACTATCCTTCCCCCAGCCCCTGTCGGTCGGCGCCCACTCGGTCTCGAATGAACCGGACCGGAAAGAGAAGGATCTGAAGCACCTGCTGGAATCCCTCGAAGATATCGATTTCGCGGAAGGGCAGCAACACGCGGATGACATCCACCGGACGGGCAGCCTTCGGTTCAATGACACGATGCAGAGCCGGCAGAGACAAAAGTCGGATGAGAAAACTCAGGAGGAAGAGAAACTTCAGATGCTTGATCTCCAGCGCACCGATGGAGAGCCGCCATGAGTGAAACGTCCCAGCGAGAACCCCACCCATCAGTGGAGCTAGGGTAGCGGCAATCCCAACAACACTTCCGTCGACAGCGATGTAAAGGGCTCGGCGTTCTCGAGGGACCGTCTTATAAATCAAGTTGGGGACGGCGACTGCCAATCCGCCATCGAATGTACCAAAGAGATGGATGGCGATGTAGAGCCAGATGGTTTCGGGTGAGGTGAAAAGCCAGAGAATGGCGAAGAGAGCTTTGCCAACAGCGCAGATCCCGATTACAGGTTTGTATCCGTAGCGGTCACAAAGCCTTCCCCAAGTTGGAAGAGAAAGGAGGCTCGCCAGCGTGCTCAGTGTTGCGAGCATAGCCACAAACGTAAACTTCAGGTTCGAAGTCGTGAGCATGTAGACGCCGAAGAACGGTGCGGCGACCCCGCTGGCGAGGTCTGTGACGACACGGAACACGAACAGCTTGCGGTAGTCTGGATTTCGAAATGGTTCTTGAAGAGACTCGTGGAGGGACTCCTGCTTCTCGAGTGGCCTGAAGGGTGGATGATGGATCTTCGAGAGAATCAAAACGGACCAGAGACCGAAGCCCGAGCCCAGAATCATCAAGACCGTGAAGGCGAGAACTTCATCAGAAATTTGCATCTCCTTCCAGGCGTCGATGAACTTCCCGGCTCCGATTCCGAGAACGACGCCGACGGCTCCCGTCATGAAGTTTCTTATAGCAAAAAAGCGTCCACGGATGTGGTCAGGGACAAGGTCAATCAACCAGGAAGTGAAAGGGACAGCGGAGAAAAGCCCCGACAGGGAAGCGACGGCAAAAACAATCAGAAAGATCCAGATTCGATCAGCAGACCATGGGCCGAGAGGAAGGAGTGGCACAAGAGCTGCAACAATCCAGAGGAGACGATGGGCAACTGCCGAACGGAGAACGAGGCTGCGGCGTTCGCCAGTGCGTTCAAGAATTCGCGAGACCTGAATTTGAAAAAGATTTGTCCCAATGGGAATGGCGGTAAGAAGGCCAAAAATGAGTTCGTTAGCACCGAGTGCGATCCCAAAACCCGTCAGAACAATCCCGCCTGTCAACACCCCCATTACTCCGGTAGTGGAACTTTCGAGGAAGACTTGTCGGATGCTCCTCGTTGTGGCGGTGTCCAATCCCGAATAGAGCGTGCCAAGCTGAAGGGAGAAAAGTTTTCTGAGTCGTTGAGATAATGCTGACATCGGGAGAAGAAAAAGATCTACACCAGTGGGTTCGGGCTACTTGTGGAGATCGCGTGTTTCAAGCCATCGAAGCCTGTTGCGTAGGTTCTTCCGAAAATCGAACAAGTCCATGACCTTCCTCACCTCCACCTCGGTGGCATCTGAAATTCCCCGGTTCTCCCCCCAGCCGTTCGAGATAGCAACAGGAACGCCGAAAACCCTCACGCCAGTGTTTGTCCAATCGAAACGCTCAAACGGTGTCCAGTTGCAGGACCAGACGACATTCCTGTAGTTCGGGAAGAGCCCATACTGCCAAGCCGTTGGGTAGCAGTGGCTATCCTGGAATGTTCCGTCAAAGACAACTGCATTCTGTGCCGGAAGCGCTTGCCAGAACGATCCATCTTCTTGAGGAAGCATCAGGCCAGTGCAGTCAGAGGCGAGGAAGGCAATCTCCGGGTTGTGTGATTTCACTATGTCACGCAGCTCCTTGCAGAAGAGCATGAAAGCTCTGTCTGCGTAACCCGGAAAGCTGCCCGTCGAGATGTCGCCGACTTTCGTTGTAAAAGTCTCATCCCAGTTCAGTGCATCAATCTCCTTTCCAAACTCATTGAGGAGTGCTTTGAGATAACCCCGAAGGAGTGCTTGGACTTTTGGATGAACCGGATTCATGATGTACGTCTGCGCGACGGTGTCCGGGCCGCCCCAGTGATGCCTTCGAAGTTCGCCGCTCGGCTCACGGAAGACGATCTCTTCGGAATAGGTCGGCGACCCCGAATCAATTGCCAGCCCATCGGCAAAGTAGAGGGCAACTCGAAATCTACGCTCCTTCGCATACGTAATCCGCTTGTGCATGTTTGTCAGCGACATTGAAATCTTGTCGCCGCCTGGCATCGCAATCCACTCGTTGAGCATTCGATGCGTGGATTCATCGTAGCTGTACCGACCGAGGAAATCATACCAGCCGTGTAGGGTCAGCAAGACACAATGTCGATCGTTAGGCTCGATCAGCTCGGTAAGTTTGTCCACATCCCGATACCAACCTTCTCCCTTCTTGCTCAGGAAATCATAGTCGACCATTGCAATCTCATGGAGCCAGTCGGGCCCGGGGGGACAGTGTGGGATTGCGTAGCGGAAGAAGGCTTCAAGCGCAGTTGCAGCATCGCCGTTGTGAAGGTAGAGTCCGAAGATTCGTCTCTGAAATTGCTGAGGACCGACGGCGGAAAGGAACTTCGATGAGAAAGCCCCAGCGGAATCTGAACTGGGAAGGATGAGGGCTGTGCCGAAGAAGGGATCAGAAAAGTGTGCCACGCGCAAAGTCAAGTCGTGCGAATACTCATCGAGAACCGGAATTGCAAGTCGGTTTGTTTCTACAACAGCCTGATGGCTTGTACATTCATAGTGCCAGCCTCTCGGTTCCTTGAGGGACGTTCTTAGCCCGTGTCCGTCAAAAAGTGGAACAAAGAGACTCCTCTCCGCCATTGGGATCTGGAAATTCCAGAACCATTTCAGGGCCACGTCTGTATTGAGATCGGTAGCGGCTCTGAGGTCAATCGTACAAAGGAGGGGAGTCCCAGACTCGTCGGGATTTCCCATCTGCCAATCGAAGTGAAGCCGCACCGGGTTCCCCAAGTCAAGCTCTGCGGTGAATGCTGCTGATCTTGCATCGTGCCGGAGAAGGAGCGCTGAGAAGACCCGATGGTTCTGGCCTGATTCGGTCAGGAGAAACTCGCAGATCGGGATGGATGGATCTTTTCGCAGCAGTTCCTTCTCTCCATCAGTAAGGGAAAGCGCTCGTCCGTCTTCAGACAAAACGAACGTCCAGATTCCGTTTGTTAGTTCAATTTTCTCCATCATTGCATCCTTCATCCTGAGTTCTGCATCCTCTATCCTGAATTTTCCATCCCGACTTCAAAATCCACCACCTTGCCTCGGTTGAAAAGCTTCAGGCATCGCTGATAAATCTTGTGGCAGGCTTCTGCATCCGTCAGGGCGGCCTCTCGACTCAAGGGAATCTTGGTCGTGCCGCTTCTTCGCTTTGGTCTTGCGTTCTGGAGCTGGAGGCTGAGCTTCCGAAACGTCTTTCCCCACTTCTTGAGCGTTCCGTCGGCACGGTAGAACCCACCGAATGCACTTGTGTCGGTCGAAAGAGGTGTATCGATCAGCGGCCAATTGAGCCAACCCGCGCATGACCCCATGGTCGTTTCAAGGAAACGCCGGGAGAAATCCTCCTGTTCCTCCTCCGTTCGATACGGCAGAATCCCGCCCCAGAATGTCGGCGAGCCGTTACCGTAGTAACTGAACTCCTCGATGATCACGGGCTTACCGACATTGTGATACCTCACATTGGCGAGAGCCACGGAGAGGCTTTTCTCCAGATTGCCGGGGAGATCGTATGGGCTCAAGGAGACCGTGAACGGATTCCCGAATGGATACCAGTGCAGTGCGATGTAGTCAACCGCTGATTTCAAGAGGTGAGGGTTGAATGCCGTGTAACGGGACGGAATCATCTCTTCGAGAGGGAAACCCGACTGATGAAGACCAACGGTGATGAGATGATTCTTTTCGACTCGCCGGATCGCGTTGATGCCGTTCTTTACCCATTGGAGTGCCATCTCTTCACGAAATTTTTGGTAGTCGATGAGATAGCTAGAACCGGGCCGTCGCACATTCGGAGGAATAGGGATCTCACCGAATCTGAGACTCCTCGACGCAGGCTTTTCCCATCGACTTTTCAATGAAGAGATCGATGTGAACTTCCGCACGAGCCACTCGTTCCAGAGTTTCTCCATTCGTTTACCCGACCACGGCATGAATGGCTCATTGGCGAGGTCGAAGGCGTAGATCGTTTCTTCATCTCTAAAGTGTTCGGCGAGAAGCTCCCAAAAGGTTGAATGCGCGTCAAGGTATCGTGGATCGATGAAGTGCTGATAACCGACGAAGTCACCAGGCGAGAGCCACTTCGGGTAACCTTCCCAGAAATCCGGCCCTGTCAGGTTCACTCTGGTCCCCGAAGCCTTTGCCATCGAGAGCAGATCGCCGCACTTGTCCAGCGCTTCGTGAGAAAGCTTGCCTTCTCTCGGCATGAAGCTAGCCCAGGAAATGAAAACACGGAGGGCATTGATACCGAGATCTGCCATCATCTTAAAGTGTTCGCTGACCCTTCGCTTGTTGAACTGTTTCCAGATCTTCGGCGGCCAGCCGTTTGCTGCCGGGTCATAGTAATTGCAACCGATTGGGATGAAAGGCTTGCCGGTGCGGGATTCTTCAAGAGTCCAGCCGTTGCGTGCAACCCGGATGAAGTTGCGTGGCGACGTGGTCATTCTCGTGAGACGGTTGGCTCGTTCAATAGGCGCTTCCGCAGTTGCAACTCCAATCTGTCGCGCTTCGATGTTTTCTGTGTTCGAGCCATCATAGAAAAGAAAGTGTGTATTTTCTCACTTCACCATCCTCGGGGCGTGGAAATCTAAACTGTCCCATTCTCCGCCCGTCTCATGATAATCCCAATCTTGAGGGGACACAGAAGGGTGAATCCGGAGGCCACATTTTCTCCAGGGGCTTTCCACCACCTGTGTCATAAGCAGCTCTGCCTCCGACGATGATCGGGTTGTGTCTACTTCGACGAAATCTCACCTTCATTCGCTTCATCAGTCTAATGAGGGGTTTCTTCCTCCAGCATGTTCACTTCTATAAATTCTCCCTTCGAAAATCTCAATGTCTTGATCTCATGGTGTCCGAGCTTCAGCTCTTTGATCACGGGTGGCTGGGAAAGTTTGATTCTCACGAGGGTATCGTATCCAGATGTTTCATAGAGTCGAATGATAAGATCGTCTGAAACCTCAGCTTTCTTCAGGACCGTGCAGACGGCGTTCGAGGGAGAGCATTCAAGGAATTCCTCGGAGGGTTTGAGAGTGCCTGCGTGGGGTGGCTCGACCAAAGAGAGGAGAGGATTGTTCAGCTCTTCAGCAGCACGAACAGTTCCAGCCTCTCGCCAGTCGCCGACGTGGGGAAGAATAGCATAGGTAAGCGTCTGCACCCCTTGATCAATGTACTCGTAGTTCTTCTCCGGCTCCAGTGTAGCCTCCGGGAAGTAGGCGTACAGCGGACTTCTGAGCACAGTCATTCGCAGCTCAGCATCTTTCGCGTCAAAACCATATTTGCAGTCATTCAGGAGGGACACCCCGTATGCGATCGCGCCACCCGAATCATCCAGAGCCGTTCCGCCGAGATCAACCCATCCTTGCATCGGCTGTTCTTCGCCGTTTGTCGGTCGAGTGATAAAGCCATAGGGGATCTGACAAGTAGCAACGGGGTTCTGCAGCTTCAATGGGAAAGAGACTTTGAGCATCTTGTGCTTCTCATGCCAGTCGACGGTAAGTCTGCACTCAATGGGACGCGAACCTGAGTACAGGAGAATGTCCTGCACTGCCGTTGAATTCTCGTAACGGCTTCTGATGCGCAGGCCGATTCTTACAGGGCCACGTTCCGTAATTTCAATTTTTCCCTCTGTCTTGAACTCACCAACAACCTCTTGCCATCCCAGGTCCTTCATTCCCCATGTGTCGCTTTTGTCGGCCAACACCAGGAGCCGGTTTCCCGGCGACGCCAGCACCTCGACGCGGTTCACCTTATCATAGATGCTGGCAAATAAGCCAGTCTCAGGATCAATTTTGATCCGGTAGTATTCGTTCTCGATTGCACTGCCATCTACCTTGAGAGCAGAAGGCGTTGGAGGCGCGACAGTGCTGGGACGAGTTGAAGGCGGCATGGGTTGCTTCCAGCCGCGGATCTTCCAGAGCGGGACGTCGAGGAAAAATTTTTTTCTCGATGGCGACTCAGCGTATCGAAAGACCGCACGATAAATGCGGTACCCAAGGGCTGGCACATCGGCCTGATAGACGAGGCTCATTCCATTGTTGGCGCTGCGCATGCTACCCGTTGCTACTTGAACATGGATGGATTTTCCTTCGTCATTAAGAATTTGAAGGGAGAGTGGAGGAACCCTCACAGGAAGGGTGACTTCGACAGGTCCCGATCGACGCCAGCTGCTTGGGTTGAACACGACGATAGGCAATCCTTGGCCGAGAGTATTTACATGAAAAGCGATGGAGTGAAGAGCGGCGTCCAGTGCGCGTTGAGCGATTGAGAGGCATTGCTCGTACATCGCATAGACATCCGGGTAGGCCTCGGGAATGCATGTTCCGCACAGGATATCGTGGAATTGATTGAAAAGAACCTTCTCCCATGCACCGGATAATTCCTCCTGCGGGTATAGGGTTCCAAACAACCGGTGAGCAACTGAGGAGAACTTCTCCGCCGTCAGAAGGAGAGTCTCGCACTTCCGATTGTATCTCTTCACAGCAGAGAGGGACGTATAACATCCACGGGAGAAATACTGGAGATCCTCGCGGACAACAGGGAAGTTTCTCGTCTGCTTCAAAACTTTCTCAAAGAATTTTTCTACTGTGCTGAACTCAATATTTGGTAGATTTCCGTCGCTAGCCATTTGACGGATAGTTTGGATATCCTGCTTCGTTGGTCCACCGCCGTGATTTCCAACTCCATAAAAACAGAGGACATCTTTGAGCGGTGCTTGGAACTGATCCGCGACCGCTCGAATTCGCTTCTCGACCGGGGTCATCTCACCGTAGGAGCAGTAATGAAGTGGGGGGCGACACGCAAGGACCCGAGATCCATCAGGGCTTTCCCACCAAAAGACTGAACCGGGCAAAGTCTTTTCCTCCGGGCTCGGCCTGAAGAAGATGTAGTACTTGAAGCCTGACTTGGCTAGGATCTGAGGCAGCATTCCGTTGTGCCCAAAGCTGTCGACGTTGTATCCGACGATGACATCAACACCAAACTTCTCGCGAAAGTACCGCTTCCCATACAATGAATGGCGCACGAATGATTCACCGCACGGAATGTTGCAGTCAGGTTGTTCCCACCATCCGTTCACAATACTCCAGCGGCCTTCACGGACTCTCTCCTGTATTTTTCTAAATAGCTCGGGATCATCTTCCTCAATCCATCGGTAGGCAGAGGCTGAACTGCGGGTGAAAGTGAAGCCCGGAGTTTCTTCCATTCGATCGATGGCGGACTGGCACGTATCGCGGACTTCTTTTCTCCCTTCCTCCAGTGTCCAGAGCCAGATCGGGTCGATGTGCGCGTTGCCGATCATGTGGATGGTGTAGTGTTTTGAGTTTTGCGGGTTCATGTCAGATGCATTGAAAATGTGCTGGAGTTTAGTCTCGTCAATTATGAATCAAGCTAATTGAATAGTAGTTGGGATAAGTGCCATTTACTTTCTTTCCGAGAAAGAAAGTAACAAAGAAACCTTTTCGAAATCGTAACGCGCGAATCAATCCCCACCCGCACGTGCAGTAGATTTCGGCGATGGGTCTTGGGGACAGTCTCGCCGAAATTTAACCCCTTCGATTGATTCTACCTCCATACACCGCCGACGATTTCGGTTCCCCGCCCGTTTTAACCTTTGCACTTTACACTTTGAATTCCAGTCTAGCAAACCACGGCAAGCTCGAGCTTCAAGAGCTTCGCCAGCTTCTCGAGCTTGTGCGTCACGTGCCCCACACCGAGCGCACAGTGATGTGTCGGGCCGTGCTCGCACCATTTGGTCATGAACTCTGCGGGCCCAAGTGGGTACTTCAACCGGCTGTTGGTATTTCCAATCTGAAGGATCGGGCCAGGGATGGACTCACCTTGCGCAGCAAGCATCTTCAACCGCCCCTGTGCTGTTTGCGTCAGTCCAAGAATTGTGATCGGTCCGGCCTTCACGTTAAACTCCACAGAGACTCCGCGTCCTCTCTTACCGTGATAGAAACCGAGACCACGCAGGATCGGTTTCCGGTCGCTGATGGCGATGTGACCCGGGCCGTCGTGACCCATGAGAATGAAATTCTCTTTGAAGTCCATCGCATAGAACTCAGTATACGATCCCCCGGCACCGAAGGACTCCATGATAAGCATCGCGATCGCGTTCTTTGAGTCGCCCTCCCCAGAACATGGAATGCCTCTCGCGGTGAGGAGGGAGTTGCCGAGAGTCAGCGCAGCTCCGAGTCGTTCGAACTCGTTCTCGTCAAGTCCTCTATAATAATAGGCCAGCGCGTCGAGGGCAAAGCCCTTCACAAGGCGATCGAGTCCGCAGGCAACCCTCGCAGAAAATTCGAGTTGATCAGGTCTCACCCTCTTATCAATCTCAAAAATCTTCTTTGTCTCCTGAATCTTTGCGCGGATCTCCTTTGTTCTCACTGCATCGACACGTTTCTTGAGATCTTCCATTTCAAGAATCTCGCTATGAACCCCAAGCTGTGACTGGAGCATAGTGAAGTCGCTGTACATGTCAAGCATCCCGGGATACGTATGTCCAAGGAATCCACATCGCGCGTAGCTGAGTTTTCTCATCACCGCCGCCGCGTCAACCCAATCCTGAATCTCACCCCATGCCTTCATGTCCTCGAAGAGCATCCCGCTGACCACGTTGAAGTCGATGTTTGCCCGAGCAAAGGCACAGGAGATTTCCGGGACGCAGCAAGCCGAGCAGTTTGCCAGCCACTCACCCGTGTCCGTGTTCGGATAATCAAGTGCTGCAGTGGGTTGGAGGTTGAGGACAAGCACCGGGACTTTTCTCCTTTGAACCGCAGGCAGAACTTGTGAGCTTGTCGCGTACGTTGCTGTGTAACAAACAATAAGATCAACATTGTTGCGCGCGAAGAGGTCACCAGCGGCTTGCGCTTTCGGGGCGGTATCAACAAGGCCGGCACTGCTGACGTCGCCCCATTGCTGGAGTTGCTTCTCGACATGTTTGATGTAGTCCAGGAGTCGTTCCTGAAGTCCGGGGAACTGCGGCCAGTAGGCGGCCAGGCCAATGCCAAACAGACCAATGCGCGACTTAGGCGGTGGGATTCTGTCCATTGTCTTTGCTCCAATTTGAAAAATCGAATGGATCGGTAGTCTCGGATGGTGAGATGTGTTTTTTTGTCGTTGGTTGATGTTCCATGCAATAGCGGGCAGTGGGGGATCAATCTGACTGCCCAACAGGAGCCGGCAGGTCGCCTACTCGCTTCAAAACAGCCAAGGAGAGATCATCGTTCGCCCTTGCTTCGCCGACGAAATGATCGATCTCAATGAGAATCCTTTCTCCCAATTGTGCGAGAGGAAGAGAGGAGTAACGGGCCAAGAGCTCGAGGAGCCGCTTTTCACCAAAGAATTCTCCGCGTTCATTTCTCGCTTCTGTTAATCCGTCAGAGTACGCCACGAGGAGATCATTCTCTCCAAGTTCGATTTGCTCTTCGGCAAACGTTGCCGCCGAGACGATTCCCAGAGCCGATCCTCCTTTTTTCAATTTCTCGATTTTTGAGTCCTTGATGAGGAGCGGGGGAATATGACCTGCGTTGAGCACGTGGACCAGTCCTGAGCACGGCGCGACCTCGAAGTAGACAATCGATGCGAAGAGATTCGGCAAACTGTAGCGGCAGAACACCTGGTTGAGTCTTGTCCCGAGTTCCCCGAGTGACGTGAAATCTGGAGCAAGTGCCCGCAAAGTTGCCTGGAGCTTTGCGGTCAGTAGAGCAGCTCTCAAGCCTTTGCCCGCGACGTCCCCCAAAGTGACTGCAAATCGTTGTTCGCTCATCTTGACAAAATCGAGCAGGTCGCCACCAACTTCGTTCGCAGAACGGGTAAACAGCCACAGTTCCCAGCCCGGGACAGATGGTGATCTTTCGGGCATCAATGCTTTCTGAACTGCGTGCCCCGCTTCTAGTTCTCTCCGCGCGAGAAGTTTGTCTTTGAGTTCAAGCATCAGTAGAAAAAGTAGGATGGCAATAGAGATCGGCGTGAAGTGAAAAGAAATTCTAACAGCCTCCTCCCTCCACTCGAACTTGTCTCCGAAGAGCAGAAGCAATAGGGCTATCGCGAGGAGAATGCGGCGCGTGGGCGTAAGCTTCATCAACAAGCTTTTGAGCAGCCAGAAGGCAAAGTACAGCAATCGCTTGAACCAACCCATCGACTGCAGACGTTTCCGCCGCTGCTCGGTGAGCATGAACTCTTTCAATTCCCTGAAGTCGCGCCGGATCGTTTTCCAGAGATCTCCTCGGCGAAGATCCTCAACCAGCGTCTTCCCTAACCTCGGCTCATCTCTTGTCTCTGCGGTTTGATTGGACATCGTCTTAGTTTTTCACGGTAAAGTTCTCTACTTCTTCAAACGGATTTCTGCGGGGAATGTTGTGGAAGGGATCGTCACAGCAAAGTGAAAAAAGAAGCAAATTAAGTAGAAAGGAAATGATGTTTGCCAGCCAATTCCAGTTCAAAAGTAGCGAAATTTCTTTCCCGCTTCAAGACCTGTGCTCTAGCCAGAAATCCGGACTTGTCGAAGTCAGAGGAGCTCATCTGGCAAGTGAAGCACTTCTTGTAAATATTTAAAACTGATTTCTGCACTCTCACGCGGTGTTCGCGTCGTTTCGTCGGGTTCGACGGTGATCCAGCCCTGATGGTCTGTTCTCCGAGGAACATTGACTACGCTCGGAAGGTCAACCACGCCCTGCCCCAGCTCACAGAAGATGGGGGGCGTTTCGGTGCCCGTCCGCCCATCGACAGATGCTCTTCTCTTACCATCGGGGGCCAAATCCTTGATGTGCATATAAACAACTCGCTTGGCGTAATCTGAGATTACCTCAGCAGGATCGAGTCCAGCACCTTTGAGATGCGCTGGATCGGGCACAAAGAACACGTAGCGTGAATCGACCAGAGACATGATGAGATCGATTTCTTTTGGCGTCTCGATGACTGTCCAAAGATGAGGATGCACCCCAACCTTGATGCCTTCCGTGAGCGCCGCCTCACCGATTTTGTTCATGTTCTCGGCGATGCGAAGGAATTGGATGCAGGCGTCGCTGCCCCATGGGATCATGTGCCAGGAGAGGTTGACTTTAAACATATCTATGCGGGGGCTTGCTCATTATCGTGCGATTTTCGTGGAAAAGCAACTCTGTCTTGTGGCAGAAGGAGGGATGAAGAGAACCTTGCCAGAAGGAGCGAGTGATTCCTTGGGTCAGGAGGAAGTTTGAGAGAAGAGATTTCTTGGGGGGGGACAGTGGCGGGAATGACCGGGGCACAGTTATTGCGATGGGCGATTTCGGATAAGGGATTGGAGCAGCTCGATGACCTCGTCCGCGTTCCTGAGGTTGAATCGCGCGCGGGTATTCGTCATGCCCACTCTGATCGAATATGCGCTTTCGGGAAGGATACCGAAGAGATCCTCATCCGTCGAATCATCCCCAATAGCAAGGATGAAGTTGTGCCGGTTGTTAGAGACCCAGTGAAGAGCGCTCAGGCCTTTATTGACGCCTGCTGGCCGCACCTCGACTACTTTGCTTCCCTGCAATACTTGCACATCGATGTTGGCTGTGAAGTTCACAAGGTGATCTGTTAGCTCCGCCACGAGAGATCGAGCATGCTCAGGGTCCGCCGCCCTATAATGCCAAACGATGGAATGTTCTTTTTCCTCAACAAGGGCCCCGGGCAACCTGTCCGCATACTGTTCAAGAATGGGAAGCAGCCGTCCTTTCCAGTCTGCACTCACGTGTTTGAGCATCTGCCAATCCCCCTCTGCTTCTTTCCACCAAAATCCGTGCTCTGCGACCAATGCGATGTGGAGATCGTGAAACCAGTCCTGAAGCGTTTTCCTGTCTCTCCCACTGATGAGAACAATTGTATTCCTCTTATCTCGAGACAAATTCTTTAACACTTCAAGGATCGACTCTGAAGGTTGTGCAAGTCTCGGGTAGCGAGCCAAAGGGGTGAGCGTCCCGTCGTAGTCAAGAAGCAACAAGCGGTCCGTGGCACGCTCGTAGGCCGCAATCAACCGCTTGCGAACTTCCTTTCCCAGGAGCTTCGCATTGAATTGTTGCTGAATGTCTCGCATAGCAATCAGTTCGTTCACGAAGTCGCTTGCCCAGCGAAGGACGTCATATCTTCTCAAGCGCTTTTGCATAATCTGGACACGCCGCATCTGTTCGTCGAGAGGCATTTCGAGGGCCTCTTTGAGTCCGTTAGCAATTTCCACGCGGTCATTTGGATTAAGGATAATTGCTTCTCCCAGCTCCTTTGCCGCGCCGGCCATCTCACTTAAGATCAGAACTCCCGTACCGTCTCTCCGTGAGGCAACATATTCTTTCGCGATCAGGTTCATTCCATCCCGGAGAGGTGTAACAAGAGCAACATCGCTCAGGCTATAGAGCGCAGCAAGCGGATAGAGGGAGAGGTGTCGGAACTGATAGAGGATCGGCGTCCACGCGATGCTACCGAAGCGCCCGTTAATTTTCCCCACGCATTCCTCAATCTGTCTCTTCATTTGTTCATACTGGTCGACGCCGATACGCGATGGTACTACCACCATGATGAGCACCACTTTTCCTCTAAACTCCGGATAAGTTTCGAGGAGAAGCTCGTAACCCTGGAGGCGATTGAGGATTCCCTTCGAGTAGTCAAGGCGGTCGACGGAAAGAATGACTTTCGCGCTGGCGAGTGCTTTACGGAGTTCCTGCTTTTCGATCTCCGTCTCTGGCTGGGTGCTAGCGTCGTAGAACTTCTTGAAATCGATGCCCATAGGATATGTGCCTACTTTGACAACACGATTCGGCAATGTGATCTGGCCCATGTAGTGATCGACCCCAAGAACCCGCAGCACAGATTGGAGGAAGTGCTGCGTGTACTCATACGTATGAAACCCGATGAGATCGGAGCCTACGAGCCCCTCCAGAATTTCTCTGCGCCAGCGGAGAGGGAGCAATCGGAATAGCTCGAACGATGGAAACGGGATGTGTAGAAAGAAGCCGACGTGCACCCGAGAGAAGTGCTCACGCAGCATCTGGGGTAGGAGTAACAAATGATAGTCATGAATCCAGACTAAGTCATCCTCTTGTACGATTTGACGGAGTGTCTCCGAGAAAATTCGATTGACTTGCTTGTACTGTTGCCAATACTCCTCTTCGTAGGCCGTATAAGATGGAAAGTAATGAAACAGGGGCCAGAGCGTCTTGTTGCAGAAGCCCAGGTAAAAAATCTCCATATCAGCTTCGGACAGAAAGACTGGATACGCACGGTACTCCGCGAGCGCCCTTGCTTTCACTTCTTCGCGGTAGCCCTCTCCTATCGTGGAGCCAGGCCAGCCAACCCAGAGGTGCTCCTCGCTTCTGGGGAAGTGGTACTTGTAGGAATCCAGGAAGGCGCTGATACCGGTGGCGAGCCCGCCCGCGCTTTCACTGAATTCCACTCGTCCCTCGATTACCCTTGCCGTGAAGGGCAGGCGATTTGAGACCATGATCAGTCGCTGATGGCGCGCGGCGCCCATACTTAACTCCGGCCTGCATGTTCATGAAGGTGCGAGTCGAGATAAACGAGGTCATCTTCATAGAATAGAGAAATAAAAAGAAGGAGATAGTCCTTGATATGCCTCGTGATGAGGAAGTTGTGCTTGATATGCTCTCTTCCGTTTACACCAAGCTTCTTTGCATACTCTGGCTCGTTGATCAACTGCTTGATCCAGTAAGCTGTGCCTTCGATTGAATGCGTAAGGATGCCTGAATACTTGTGTGCAATCTGCAGGGGGATTCCTCCAACAGCCGAGGCGATGGTTGGTTTTGCCTTCCAGAGGGCCTCGGATACGGTAAGTCCGAAGCCTTCCTTCAGAGATTTTTGCAGAACGATGGTCGAACCTCTCTGCAGTGCATTGATCTCGATGTCGCTCGCTGGAGGAAGGAAGAGAACAAAAATGTCACGGTCGCTCGCTGCTTCCTCTTGCACCTGTTGCATGATCAGAGGTCCTTCTGGATCGTCAGTAGCGCCACCACCCGCCAGAACGAGTTGGGCATCGATATGCTTCTTGACAAGTTTGTAAGCTTTGATCACACCGATGGGATCCTTCAGGTAATCGAACCGGGAGATCTGAGTGATAATCGGCCTCGAGCGGTCGATGCCGAACCTTGCAAAGAGGTCATCAATGAGGCCTTCAGGTAACTCTTTGTTCTTGTCGCTTAGGGGATCGATGGAGGGTGCGATCAACACCTGCGGGATGGACAGCTGACGGGCAAACGCTGGGGCGGAGAAGACCGCTGAATCATACCGATTGATAAACTGCTCTAAGAATTTCCAGATCTTCTCATCTGGTTTGGAGAAGTCGATGTGGCAGCGCCATACCCATTTTCCTCCCGTTTGGGTGCGCTGCTCGACGAGAGCAATCGGCTGAGGATCGTGAACGAAGACGATGTCGCCAAAATTCAGCTCCCGCGCGTTCTCGCGATTCACCTCAAGGAACCATTTCAACTCATCTCCGCCGACTTCCACAGGGACGCCGTGAAGACCGTTATGGAATTTTTTTGTGATGACGAAGAACTTTTCATTTCCCTTCAGCACATCCCAGCGTGCCTGTACTCCGAGCTGGTTTAACAAAGGAACTAGCCGAGAGAGAATTTCCGCGACTCCACCTCCGACGGCGGTGGAGTTGATGTTCTGAACCACCCTGTCTTTGACGTGTGTTGCCAGTTGGTACAGTTCGTCGATTGTCGTTTGGCCTACGATCGAAATGTAATCTTCAATGCGCCGCATCAGAGCTTACCAGTTGGATGAGCGTGTTCCGCAAGCCTTCAAGAGTAAACGTGTAAGGATCCAGGCGAGCTACTTTGTCAGCCAAGTCGACTCTGCCCAGGTCGCGAAGCCAACGGGAAAAGTCATTCTCCCCGTTCTCCAACCGTAGCTTCGCATCAAAAACATGGAAATAGAGAGAACTGATGTCCACACGCCTCAGGAGCGCACGAAACTCAGAGAGGTCCTTTGCCACATACGGAGTCTGGAGGACATAGGTCCGCGCAGCCATGAAGTGAAACTCTTGTCCGGCAGGTGCTGTAGGGGATCGCTCGGCAGTTTGGAGATGGACCTGGAGAATCTCTGCAAATGTATTTCGCAGCTCCTCGAGTGAACCAAATTCAACAATGTCCACACTGGAGATTTGCTCTCCCAGGAGCGCCTCCTTGAGAACTTCTGTAATCCAATACGCGAAATCGTTTGGCGGCTCGGGGGAGAGAAAATGGTGCTGTCGCAGATATCGATGAGTGTGATAATAGATTGACGCCGTTGGGACGGATTGGATTCCGGAGAGGAGTTCAGAAAGATTCCATGCCCTTCTTCCCAGCAGGATTGGCTGATCCAGCTTTGTCTTGAAATAGAACGGGGCCATTCGTTTTCCCGGCATGAACTCGAGGTGTGTGTTGTTTCCTCGACGTGGACGCTCTTCGAATGAATAATAGCATTTTCCCAAGAAATGTCAAGGTATTCCACCCTGAAAAGAAAAGCCATCGCCGAGTCGAGGATGGCTTTTGAGATGGTTCCGGCGATGGTTACTTGAGCAATAGCATTCTTTTTGTCTCGATGTAGCTTCCCGCCTCAATCCGATACAGATACACGCCGCTCGGGAGATTCGACGCATCGAACGTAACGCTGTAACTCCCGGCGGATTTCTGTTCCTCGACGAGAATCGCAATCACTCGGCCTAGTAGATCAAACACCCTCAGCCGCACAAAGGTCGCCTCGGGAGGGTCAAACCGGATCGTGGTGGAAGGGTTGAACGGATTGGGATAACTGCTCACTCTATATTCCTTTGGCTGACCAAGTTCCAGCTGTTGCGCCAGCTCGCTATCTCTCGGGCGATCCAGCTTCCAGTCATTCGTTGCGAAAACGCCGCCCGTGTAATCTGGATCGGAGTATTGAGTTGCCTGACCCTCCACAACAAAGACGGAGCGCACATCATAGTAGACGATATCGTTCGTGTAGCCTGATGTGATCAAGAAGTCATAATCGATGTAGGACGTTGTTCCTCGATTCATGGTTGCAATGAGCTGCGGGTCAAGCAGTTGGCCGTTGTCCTTGACGCGACGCCAGATCTAATACTGTGTGACGTACTGATTTGGATG
>JBBIJH010000049.1:0-16856 GCA_037446075.1 Ignavibacteriales bacterium | reverse complement strand
ATCCCACCTTCATCACAATTGCCTATCCGCCGATTGAGAGAGCTTCTCCCCGCGCTCGGGCGGATTCTTCCGAAGTCCGCGTCGGCTCGTGATGCACCGTCCGGTACTGGATACCATGAGATGCAAGAAGGGCTTTGATGCTCTCCTGGACTGTTGTCCCTTCCTTTGCCATATGGCACTCCGTAAGAACTCCTGCGGTAATTGCGAGGTGGGTAAGGCTCAGCTGCTTCCTTCGACGGTTGAACTGTCGGACGACCGTTCTTGTGGGATTGCGCTGAGCTCGTCCTTACAGGAACTTTCTTTTCGAACAAGCTCCATGCTCTCCACCGTCACACCTTCCTCTGCTGGTACTTCGTCCTCCGGTGTTTAAAAGTCTCGATATGCATCTCGTTACCAAGTCTGGGAATGACACTGACAGTACCGTCGGCTTCCATGATGGCGGTCTTCACGTCTGCAATACTCTCGATCCCGTGCTCACGGATGACGCGCAGCAACTCCTCTTCCGTGATCTTTTCCTGCTCCAGATGCCGGAGTATGATCTTGCCGTTGTGAACGAGGAGCGTGGGTGTCCCTTCAAAGAACCTTTCCACACGCCTGGAGCGATAGAGGACAATCGTAATGGCATAGCTCAGAACAAGAAGCGTCGCTGCCGCCACAATGCCGCCCAAGAGCGACACATCAGGTCCGACCATCGCATTCTGAACGGCATTGCTAATGAGAAGGATCAAGACAAGGTCTACGATTGAGAGCTGCGCTACGTGGCGCTTCCCGAGAAGTCTCAGACCAAAGAGAACGACAATGAAAACGACTGTCGAACGCAAAACAATATCGAGAATCGTTTGCAGCATGGTTATCCCCGTTGATTAGCTTCGAAGCCGGCTGCCCTGATTACTTTCAATGCCTTGTCAGCGACTTTATGATTCTCGAAGCCGACTCTGAAGTTGCCCCTCTCCCCTTCCCTTACTTTCAGCAGCTCGAAGTCTTTGATATTGATGTTCCGTCTCGCCAATGCTCCGGCCAATCTACTGATCTCGCCGGGCTTGTCTTTCAGAGACACGAGAACGTCAATGAGCGGATGGTGGAAGCCCTTCATCTCCTTTGGGATCTCGTCTCGCGTCTCCCTGGCGAGTGAGAATTCTTTCCTGAGCTTGCTCAACCGTTTGGAATCGATCAACGTTTTATACTCCTTCAACTTCTTGATCATCCGCTGGAGAGTACGAGAAATCTCTTTCCTGTTCTGACGGAGGATGTCATCCCAGATGTCGTATGGGCTGGATGCAATCCTTGTCAGGTCCCTGAAGCCGCCTGCTGCTAACCGGAGAGCGGAGGCATTGCTTTTCCGAGCCACGTTCGTCAAGCCCACCGCGAGGAGTTGTGGCAGGTGGCTGACGGTTCCAACAATCCGATCATGGACAAGGGGATCAAGGAAGACGACCCTCGCTCCGGTGGATTCAATCAGTTTAACGAATGAGGCCAGGTTCTCGCGCTGCGGTGTTTTTCGTCGGAGAGCATTGAGCGTGGGACAGAGAACATAATAAGCATTTTCAAATAAGAGAGGGTCAGCTGCCACAATGCCGCTCCGTTCGGATCCCGCCATGGGATGGCCGCCGACGAAGAGAACATTTCCCGGCAAATACCGCCTCGCGGCTTGTACGACAACTCCCTTCACGCTACAAATATCCGAGACAATTGTTTTGGGGGTGAGGAGCTTCCCAACCGAGCGGAGCAGATCAAGGGTAGCGGAAATCGGAGTAGCAAGAATGAGACAATCAGCTTGGACGACTGCGGAAACCAGATCTGGTGCGGCCTCATCGATTGCTCCGCGCTGAAGCGCTTCTCTCATGACCTCAACGCGATCAAACCCAATGACCGTGACTCTTGGTTTTCGCTGCTTTAAAGCAAGAGCAAGCGATCCGCCAATGAGTCCAACTCCGATGATGGCGACTTTCCTGAACGGCTTCAAGAGATGAGGGTCCTACCGATGGCCTCTGCGATCAAGCGGACTTCTTTCATGAGCTGTGCGAACTGCTTGGGGTACAGCGACTGCGCTCCATCCGACAGCGCGTGGTCAGGATCATGGTGCACTTCCACCATGATGCCGTCTGCCCCGGCTGCCACCGCGGCTCGCGCCATCGGAATCACTTTGTCGCGGATTCCCGTCCCATGAGAGGGATCTGCAAGGACGGGCAAGTGACTTCGCTTATGAACGACAGGAATCGCACTGATGTCCATCGTGTTACGCGTGGCAGTTTCAAAGGTGCGGATCCCACGCTCACACAGCATCACCTCTCGGTTGCCTCCTGAGAGGATGTATTCTGCAGACATGAGCCATTCTTCGACGGTGGCTGCCAGCCCGCGCTTCAAGAGGACGGGTTTCCTCGTTTTCCCAAGCTCCTTTAGAAATGCAAAGTTCTGCATGTTTCGCGCACCGACCTGGAGGACATCGGCGTACTTCTCCACAATCGGAATTTGACTCGCATCCATCACCTCTGTGACAACGAGGAGGTGATACTTGTCGGCAGCCTCACGCAAATATCTCAGGCCCTCCTCACCAAGACCCTGGAAGGAGTAGGGCGAGGTTCGTGGCTTGAACGCCCCGCCGCGAAGGAACGCCCCGCCGTTTTCCTTCACGTGCTTGGCAACTGTAAAGATCTGGTCTCGGCTCTCCACTGAGCACGGCCCGGCCATTACCACAACGCCGTTCCCCCCCACTTTTACACCGCCGAAATTAATAACGGTGTCCTCATGTTTGAAGGCTCGGCTCGCTAGTTTGAACGGCTCAGTGATACGGTAAACTTCCGCAACCCCTGGAAGAACCTGAATCTGCCGAATATCAAACTCTGGCTTCACGCCGATCGCTCCGAGCACAGTCTGGTTCACGCCGGTGGATCGGTGGACATCGAATCCGAAATTATTCAGGGCCTTGATGATGTGCTCGATTTGTTTCTCGGTAGCCCCTTTTTCCATTACTACGACCATACCAGCCCCAACCCCTTTCTTTTCTCCATGTTCTTATTGCCCTCTGCGGCCGAATGTTTGAGGAGAAAAAACTTTGATACTACTCATACCGATCGAGCTTGAAGCGCTCTCCGAGATAGAGTCTCCTTGCCTCGGGATCGTTTGCCAGAAACTCTGCCGAACCCGACTTCAGAATTTGCCCTTCGAATAGAAGATAGGCGCGATCCGTGATGTGGAGCGTCTCGTGAACATTGTGATCCGTCACGAGGACGCCGATGTTACGGTTCTTCAGATCGTGGACAATATTCATGAGATCCTCGACTGCGATCGGGTCGATGCCAGCGAATGGCTCATCAAGCAGAATGAATTTTGGGTCGAAAGCAAGAGCCCGAGCGATCTCCGTTCGTCGCCGCTCTCCTCCCGACAGGAGATAAGCCTTACTGTTTGCAACTCTCGCGATGCCAAACTCCTCCATCAACTGCTGACAGCGCGATTCCCGTTCGTCCTCTGGAATTTTCATCATCTGCAGAACGGCCATGATGTTTTCTCGGACCGTCATGCGCCGGAACACCGATGCTTCCTGCGGGAGATATCCGACACCGAGGCGTGCACGACGATACATAGGAAGTCCCGTGATCTCTTGTCCATCGAGAAAAACTCTCCCTTGAGTTGGGCGAATCATACCCACAATCATGTAAAATGTCGTTGTCTTTCCCGCACCGTTCGGACCGAGGAGGCCCACGACTTCTCCTTGCCTGACCTGAATGCTCACGTCTTTCACAACGAATCTCTTCTTGTAGCGTTTATACAGCCCCTCCGAGCGGAGAAGACTCTCCCCCCCTTCTCGATTCACCGACGAAGCGTCTTTGGACCCTTCCGCTGTGGTCACCATGCGCCTGTTTCGGTCGGACTGGCTATTTGTCAAGTCGAGCTCCCGCATTCACTTCGATGGGCGAACTGACAATCGTGAATTCCTTGCCAGACCTCGGCCTGTCCGTCCTCCATCGGAATCCCGGCAGGTTGTAACTGCTCTCTGAGCCAGCCACGAGATTCTCGGGATAGTACTTTCCTTCCGTCCCGCCAATGACTTTGATCCTCTCTGCCCGCCCTTCTCGGGAGACCACAATGATCTTGTCACCGCTGGCTCTGTTGACACCGTTCGGAACTCCATCCTCATAGAGAAAGTAGACACTAATGGCTGTTCCATCGGCGCTGATATGCTCCAACTCCTCATCCACAAAGGAGAGCGTCATCCTCTGGCTCGTCAACTGGTTGAATCGGGTTGGACTAGGCGACTTTTCGTCGGGGAGTGTATCGCTCCGGGAAATTGCAAAAGCATTTCCCTGCACGAACACCTCGCGGAGCTTCCGCTCCTGTAATTGAATCCGCATTGAATCGCCAGTAATCTGATTATCTTCATACCAAATAATGGGATCTTTTTTCAACAGGACTAGGTCTTTTTCTGAATAGTAAAGACCTTCCCCGCTCTTTGCAGCCAAAGCCCCTTGCACAAGTTGAACACTGTCCGTTGCAGCGAACCAACGTTCCGGCCGCTCATACGACTCCATTTCTCTCGCCGTGATAATCAGTGTGTCAATCTTTCCGTCTGCGGATGTATCCACTTGAACATATTTCGGGGCCACCGTCATCCGGCTGAATTTGCTGTCGTCGAAGTATTCGAGATAGCTTCCGTAGATGGTGCCGTTGTCCCGAGTGTTCACTACCTTGACCCCGCCTTCTGCTATGGACTTATGCTCGTTCTCAAAATACGTGAGCTGCCGAGCGGTGATCGTTGTCGTAGAGTCGACGACTTTCACATTCCCGACAAAGAATGCGACTTTGTCGTTCGCAAGGTAATTCCCTTCCCGCGCTGTGAGGAGGAGACGCTTGTTCCACATCCTGACGCCGTCAGAGCCGAATGCCTGGCGCTTGTTCCCATCGTAGCTCCCTCGTGGCGCTGTCAGCGTCACAGTGTCGCGGATCACGGTGACGTTTCCATACAGCTCTGCATGATTCCTGCTCGGATAATGAACAGCACGCTGGCAGCGAACGATGACATCACCCTGAACAAACTCTACATTCCCAATCACTTCTCGGACGGTTTCCCCTTCTACAATTTTCCCGACTAAACTATCGGCGTGGTTCAGCAGAATCGGCTCACGATCTTGTTGCTGGCCGTACAAGCGAGTGCACCACAATAAAACGAAACATACGATTGTCAAAGCATTTCTCATCTGAGTGCAATGAACGAACCTCAAGACGTACCAGCTTACTGTTGCATCGTGGTCTTTCCAGTTACACGAAAGATCTTGTAGTTCGTGAGGTTCTCATCCGATTCAAAGCCATGACCTTGGATTTCTTCCTTCGGCGATACGATCTTCACAAACTCTTCCGTCCGTACACTTCGACTCGCGTTGCTCCAGAAGAGCCGCTCAGTCTGAAGAGTCGTCCCGCTATCAGACACGACGAGAACATTGCCAATCGCTTCAAAGTCGTGCGTACGGTCATCTACTTTTCCCCCCAGAGCGGTCAAGACGGACGTATGCTCGCCTCGGATGTTGAAGAAATCCACTTTGACACCTCCGTCAAGCACTGTGGTTCGCTCGTTCTCATACTTCGCTAGATGGCCTACGTGCAACACAGCCTTGATGATTCCGGAGTCGGAGAATGTGATCGTTGTGTTCCAGCTCTCGTGGCTTGGAAGCTCTTTTCGCTTCAAATCATCCAGGACGGTCGGCTTGATCCTCTCTTCGCATGAACAGGACAAGAAGGCAAGGATGAAAAGAGAACCCGTCACCAACAAGAGCGAGACCCGTTGCTTATGTGCTGGCATCTCCCCCCAATCCTGCTTTGACGAGATCATGAAGATGTATCATGCCGATCGGCCGATGATTTTCGTCCACAACCACGAGCTGCGTGATGTTATAGAATTCCATTTCCTGCAACGCCAATGCTGCCAGGCGGTCTTTCGTGATTGTCTTGGGGTGAGTTGTCATGACTTCTCCAGCCCTCACGTTCACGATATCGGTAGTCCTTTGCAGAAGCCTTCTTAAGTCACCATCGGTGATGATTCCGCGGAGACAACCTTCCCCGTCCACAACACACGTAGCTCCGAGCCGTTTCGAGGTCATTTCCAGAATCGCATCTTTCAACAGGACGTCCTTTTTTACAATTGGCACTCCGTCACCTGATACCATCATCTCCTCCACTCTTAGGAGAAGACGTTTTCCAAGGTTTCCGCCCGGATGAAAAAGAGCGAACTCCTCTTTGGAAAACCCTCTCCTCTCGAGAAGCGCAATCGCA
The DNA here is from genome assembly GCA_037446075.1 of Ignavibacteriales bacterium. Lineage (GTDB taxonomy): Bacteria > Bacteroidota > Ignavibacteria > UBA10030 > JAHEZR01 > JBBIJH01. The sequence continues at coordinate 10,595 of JBBIJH010000049.1, read as the reverse complement.
AGTGCATCGCCCATTGCGAGCGCGGCTGTCGTGGAAGCCGTGGGAGTGAGGTCGTAAGGGCAGGCCTCTTCTTTCACCCCAATGTCGAGGACGATGTCAGAGCTATGGGCCATAGGGGAGTCCCGATTTCCGAGCATTGAGATGATTGGTACCCCAAGTCGACGAAGCATCGGGAGCAATTGCTGAAGTTCGGCCGTATCCCCGCTCTTCGAGATACAGATGACGACGTCTTCCTTCCTGACCATCCCGAGGTCACCGTGGACTGCATCCGAGGGGTGAAGAAAGATTGCCGGAGTACCTGTACCACTCATCGTGGCGGCGATTTTCCGGGCGACCAGACCCGATTTACCCATCCCTGTGAGAATCACTCTCCCCCTCCGATGTAGAATCACTTCGACAGCCTCGGCGAACTCCTCACCGATCTTCTCCTCGAGTGCAGCTACCGCCGAGGCCTCGATGCGAATGACCTCTTTCCCTTTTTCAATGGAAGAGTTTCCCTCTGACATTTGTCACCTCAAATGGCTAAAGATTCTTTTCCAGAATGTTGCACGAGGTTTTCGTGGCGCGGAGAAATCCCGTGGAGGGACGCTGCACCCGACTTTCGTCCGAATCTTGTTGTAAACGTGGAAGGCGTAGCCGAGATCGTCATCAGTAAATTCAGAAAGCCGCGTGAATAGATTGCCGGGATCGAGTGCAACCTTTGGATCCCGGATGCGTTTGTGAAGCATCAGCTCATTGTAGAAATTTGTCACGGGGATCAGATGGTTCACTCCTGTGCTGCTCTCGTAGACCCAAATGCGATGGTCCTTTGGGCAAATTGCCAGAACGACATTGGAGGCTGCGGAAGCTGCAGCCTTGACGGGAACCTCTCGAGGGGCATCGTTGCAACAAGGGCAAAGCAAACCGGGCAACCATGTGGAGTAAGTCCACTTGCGTCGCTCTGTGACCTCATCCGGAATGCTCTCGGTCTTCAGCGGGATCATTTCCACTTCGATCTGACCGCCAGATTCTTCTCTCACCAGGATCGTGATCACTCCTTCCTTCGATTCAATCACACCATAAGCATAGACCGAAGAAAGCGGTGATGAGAGATCTGGGTTTTCGCCTTGCGTGCCCAGGACAAGGTTTCCCGATCCCCGCCTCCCTTCTCCAATGACGAGGAGCTGGTCGATCTTCTCGCGGTACAGCTGGTACCCGGGGCGGTCCTCAGGGAGAATCCAAAGCAACCAGCTCTTTTCACGCTCCGTGAGTGGTCGAGGATAGACAGCGGCTCCACTGGACATAAGGCGGCTCTCCTCAGCCAATCTTCCTCTGGGCTAGAAGGATTAGATCGATGAACTGTCTCACAGCTCCTTCTCCTCCTCCTAGAGTGCTGATGAAATCAACGGCTCGCTTCACCTCCGATAAAGCCGCGCTCGTCGTACCGCTTAGGCCCACACGCCGAAGAACCTCCAAGTCCGGGATGTCGTCTCCCATGTATGCAATCTCCTCATCCATCAGGCGATGGCGGCGCTTTGCTCGCTGATAGGCTTCCAGCTTGGTCTCCGCCCCTTGAAATAAGTCCTTCACCCCTAGCTCTCTCGCTCGCCGTTCCACGGTCTCGGATCGGCGGCCTGTGATGAAACCCACAGGAATACCGACCTTGATAGCACGGGAAATCCCAAACCCATCGTGAGCGTGGAAGGCCTTCAACTCAAGATCTTCGCCGCCTTGCGTGCCGTAGTAAATCCTGCCATCTGTCAATACGCCGTCTACATCGAGGAGGATGAATCTTATCTTGCGCGCTTTCTGTTGGAGTTTGTTGATGGAGGTCGGCATGCGCTATGACAAGATTCCTCCAATGGTGAGTGAATCGCCCACACCAAGATCAACCTACAAACTTTCTAGTGACGCGGCCGACCTCCTTGACCTGCCGGATAAGTCTCTCGAGCAGACTCAAATGCAACTGGCTGGCAGCATCGCTCAACGCACGCTTCGGGTCAGGGTGGGTTTCTACGAACAGCGCATCGCAACCGGCGGCGACACCCGCGCGAGCAAGCGGGAATATAAACTCCGGCCGCCCTCCTGAGCGCCCCTCCTCTCCACCCGGAAGCTGAACTGAATGCGTGACGTCAAACACCACCGGGTATCCGAGAGACCTCATGACGGGAAGAGAGCGCATATCTACCACAAGATTGTGATAGCCAAAGCTGGAGCCACGTTCTGTCAATAGAACTTTCTTATTCCCGACGGCTTCCACTTTCTCCGCCTGTAGTCGCATGTCTTCCGGCGCCATGAATTGACCCTTCTTGATGTTGATCACTTTTCCTGTCCGACCTGCAGCCTGAAGTAGCTCTGTTTGACGACAGAGGAACGCAGGAATCTGAATCACATCTGCTACCTGAGCAGCAATCTCTGCTTCCGACTCCGTATGGATGTCGGTCAGGATCGGCACCTCGAATTCCTGCTTCACTTCCTCAAGAATCTTGAGCGCCTTCTCCATCCCTATCCCGATGAAGGAATTCCTGCTGGTTCGATTTGCTTTCTTGTAGGAAGATTTGAAGATAAAAGGGATACGGTGTTTCTCGGAGACTTTCTTGATTTTCTCGGCCGTACGAATTGTGATCTCCCGGTTTTCGACAACGCACGGGCCCGCAATGAGCACGAGGGGCTGTCCATCTCCGATGATAATCTCTTGAACGCGGACTCTCGTCACAGCTGTTCTCGGAACGTGGGGGCCTTTGGATCAAATTCAGTAAGATGATACGGAAAAAAGGGGAAACTGTCAAAGTGATGGATTCGGAGGGGAGAACCTTGATTCTCAGAGAGCATTCCCGTATTTTCACCTCGAGAAAGAAATCACCGTGCCAAGGGCTCACGCGAAAATCAATCTTGGTCTCCAAATCCTCCGAAGACGAGAGGATGGGTACCATGAGATCGAGACCGTACTTTATCCCATCGACATTTACGATACGATTGAATTCAGAGAGGAAGAACGGGACGTGGTTGTTGAATCAACCGACCCGCTTCTTCCGGTAGGTGAATCGAATCTCTGTTGGCGTGCGGCTGAGGCAGTTCGCCGTCAAGCAAAGATCAACCGAGGAGTTCGAATTTTGATCGACAAGAGAATCCCCATTGGGGCAGGTCTCGGAGGCGGTAGCAGCGACGCGGCGTGCGTACTTCGAGAACTGCCGAAGTTCTGGAACATCAATCTGAACGATGAGCCCCTGAGTGAGATAGCGGCTTCGTTGGGCTCCGATGTACCCTATTTTCTCCGATCGGGGACCGCTCTTGCCCGGGGTCGGGGAGACGATCTTGAATACTTCGATTTCTCCTTACCCTATTGGATTGTGATTGTCTATCCAAACATTCGTATCTCGACACGATGGGCGTACGAGCAGTGGCGCCCGGAGGAGAACTCAAAGAAGTTGGATCTGAAACGCTTCTTGATTGATCACGTGAATGAACCGCAGATCTGGGTTGACAAACTCAGGAACGATTTTGAGAGCATCGTCTTTCGTGCTCATGAGGCCGTGAGGCGCGCCAAAGACGCCCTCTATGCCGGTGGAGCCGACTTTGCCCAGATGTCAGGCAGCGGGTCGGCGGTGTATGGGTTATTCAAGGTGGAAGGAGATGCAAAGGAACTGGCCGAGAACATTGGAGAAAACCTTCCGGTCTTTGTAATGGAACCGCATTCTCAAATTACCTTTTGAGGCCCCGAACATTCCTTGCATCTTTTTGACACTCTGGCTATATTGCCACCAGAATTTCCGGTGTTCATCACAGTAGATCGTTCCCGAGCGCTTTGATCTCCAGTCAAAGATTTCTTCCGCTGCTTTTTCTCCATCTCAATCTCGCTGCATCGATGTTCACTCAAACCAGCCGCCCTCCTGCTGATTCTGCAAAAGTTTCACCGAAGCCAGATACCGTCACAGTGATCAAAGAATTTGAATTTGAGCCGGCAGGGAGATTTCTATATGCTCGGGATTCTCTGCAGAAGATTGATCGAACCAGCATCCGCTGGGGAGACTATAGCGGATTGAGTGACGTTTTGTGGCAGATTCCGGGAGCCTTCATTCGCGATCTCGGTAGCGTCGGACAACCGAGCCAGGCTACGATTCGTGGGCTTGGATGGCGTCATATCTCATTTCTCGTGGACGGAAGAGAAGTAAATGAGCTCCTCACCGGCGTCGCCACGCTCAATTTCCTTCCAGTGTCCGGCGTGGAAAGAATCGAGTACGAAACTGGAACGAGGTCTTTCCTCTATGGGCTGAGTGGTACCGGTGGAGCGGTAAACATCATCACGGAAGATTTCGATTCAGACAGACCTTACTCTAGAATTCATTATAGCGAAGGCGGCTACTCACTCCTCTCCACCGATGGGATCTTCAGCCAAAACCTATCGCGCAGGTTCAATCTCGCTGCTGCTTTTCACCGAAGCACTCTGGACGGAAGATTCCGGAACACCGACTACGATGCATGGAACGTGCGTGTCAAACTCCGATATCTCATCTCAAAACGGATGAACCTGGCCATCTCCGAAACCTACAACGGAACCCAGGTCGGCCTGAACGGTGGAGTCGATGTTGAGCAGACGCCTTCGGCTTATGTATTCGACGAACTCTTGGCAAGGGTGAGGAACACGGATTCCTACGAGAAAATGCGCCGACACGACCTCACTGCAACAGTCGGATTGCTGCCTTCCTCTGACTCACCTTCCGTCTGGAGTGTTACGGTCTACTACTCGAACAACCTGCGCCAGTATCGCGACGAGGAAAACAGACCAAATCCCAACGGCATTCTCACGCAGTCGGACCACCAGAGTGAGTGGTATGGGGTGAAGGCAGCTCAACGACTCGTGACTGAAGGAAGCGACATTCACGTTGGAGCCGAGCTGCAGGAACGCAGAATCTCCGCCAGTCCCAACGTCGGCTTTCGGCACGAGAGACATGGCAACGTGATCGGCCTGGCAGAAAAATGGGTTGGGGCACTTCGGGGAGCTATTTTCGGCAGATACGATCGTCTCCGAGGGGAAGGTTTCTTCTCCTACGGTGCCGATGCGAAACTACGCTTTCTTACTTTCCTGTCCGCCTACGGGGGTTATTCGCATTCCAGCCGAGTGCCTTCAATTCAAGAGCTGTATTGGATCGGTGGAGGCGTTGACCGTTTGCGACCTTTAAACAAAGAGAGGCATCGACTGGTTGAAGCCGGGCTCATCTTCCAGCATCGTGAATTACTTGTTCTCCGTTTCACATTCTTCCGACGGGACATTCATGATCGCATCGTGGTGGAGCCGCGAGTGACAAATGAGGTTTTCCAATCTGCAACGATCAAGAACATCCCTGAGGAAACTCTCCGTGGAACAGATCTCAACATGAGACTTTATTGGTGGAAATTCTCAGCCGAAGGAACGCTCACGTACCTGAGCCATCATCGTGGCCAACTGGGAAAAGAGATCTACCCGAGGCTTTTCACAGCAGGAGAGATCAGTGTTCGAATTCCATTGTTCGCGAATCACCTGGATCTGAAAGTTGGCTTGAGGGGAAAATTCTTCACACGGAATTATGGCGAGCAATTTAATCCAGAGTCAATGCTTTATGTCGAGAATGGGGGTGAGCCACTGGATCAACATGGAAGCACAGACCTGTTCCTAGTTGGGAAGGTTGGAAAGGCCTACCTGCATGTTTTGTTGGAAAACCTGACGGACGAGCGCGCGATGCTTACACCGTACTTTCCCATCCAAGACCGAAAAGTTCGATTTGGACTGGAGTGGGAGTTCGTCGACTAATCTGCCTATGGAAAAAGTTATTGTGATTTTTGGGAGTTCTGGTCTCCAGCCGGGGAGCGAAGAATACGGCATTGCTTGGAAGCTTGGTGGGCTTCTAGCTTCCGCGGGCTTTACAATCTGCAACGGCGGATACGGGGGTGCAATGGAAGCGACGGCGCGAGGAGCAAAGGAAGCCGGAGGAAAAACCATCGGCGTGACAATGGACTTCGTCAGTACTCAACCCAATCCCTGGATCGACAGGAACATCGTCGTCAAGACCCTTGTCGATAGGCTCTTGAAGCTCATCGAGCTTGGCGAGGCCTACGTTGTTCTGCCTGGCGGAACTGGGACGCTGCTCGAGCTTGCCGCGGTCTGGGAGCTCGCCCGGAAGCAAGTCATGCCCCGAAAGCCGATCGTTGTCCTTGGCGACTTCTGGAGGCGGACCATTGAAACTGTGGAGAGGGAGCCTGGCGCTCCTGGGTTTGCGAAGCCATCGGAGCCCCTTACGATCGTTGGCACTCCGGAAGAGTGTGTGGAGTGCCTGAAATGCGAGCTTGGGATGACAAGTTTACCCAGAGTGTGATGAATTCCTGCAAGGAACTCCTCCATGTTTTGCCGGGTTTCTCGCCATTCAATGAATCGAACGTTTGGAAGGGGCTGGGACAATCCCGTTCAAGCGAGATACGCTTGATCCACAGCTCGACTCGCTGAGACGAAGGCTTCTGCTTGAGTCGACGGTAATGCATGACTTGCCAACAAATCTCAGTGGTTAGAATCGTGCTCGGGATCGGCTAGAATCAAAGAAACATTGGTGATGATGGTTGGTCCGTTAGGTCGCGCTATGCTACAACGCAAAGAAACCCGATGCGTCCGTTCTGCTATGGATGGGGGATAAATCCAGATTCCGAGAGCTCTATTCGGGCGGAGTCGCAAAGTCAAACTTCTTGACTGTCAGACATTCCCCCCGTAGCTGTTTCACCAATTTCTTAGGGGTAAGTTCAACAGAGGATCAGATCGCTGGGGCGAGTTGGAAAGCAGTTTTCAAAGGATCTCAATAAGGATTGCCGGTGGCCGCTACCCGGGCATTCTCTATCAACAGAACGGAGCTCAATAGCATCCGTTTGGCACTTGGCCTAAGACGCCGCACCACGACGCTTCTCTACCGTGATAAGGAAAGGTTTTGCTCGTTCCATCCCGCATCGCAAACCAAAGGCTGAATTGTTGATATGCTCCAAAGAGGAAGGCGCGGTTTGCGCACACGTTATGCGCGATCTATGTCATCACAAACCAAGAAAGGGGTAGTTATGAAAGGGCTGTTTCTTGGCGTCCTACTTTTCTTAGGCGAGGCGGTCTTCATCCAGCTTGCCCACGCCCAGCAGTGCGTGAACTGCCACAAGAGAACAACACCCAACATTGTCTCAGACTGGCAACTCAGCAAGCATAGTCAAAATGATGTGGACTGTGCGACATGCCATGGCGATCAACATAAGTCCCCGGCAGATGTCGCCAAGGCACTGATCCCCACTCCCGAGACCTGCGCGACATGCCACGAGACGCAGGTGAATCAATTCAACGCCGGGAAGCACTCCAAAGCATGGGCAGCGATGAAGGCAATGCCCACCGCACACTGGCAACCGATGGCGCTGATAGAAGGAATGAAGGGCTGCGGCGGTTGTCACAAGATCGGGCTAAAGACCGAAGCGGAAATCCAGGAGCTGAAAAAATCAGGTTCCGGCTTCGGAGTCGCTTCGTGCGACGCCTGCCACACCCGGCACACATTCTCGAACCAGGAAGCGAGGCAGCCGCAAGCTTGCCAAACCTGCCACATGGGCTTCGACCACCCACAATGGGAGATGTATTCGGGTTCAAAACATGGGGTGCGGTATCTCTTAAAGCAGAACAAAACTCTGCCCGAGGCTGTGGCAGCCCCGACCTGTCATACGTGCCACATGCAGGAGGGTAGTCATGCGGTGCGAACCGGCTGGGGATTCCTTGCTGTACGTCTGCCACTTCCCGACGACAAACTATGGGCGGCAGACCAGACCACAATCCTACAAGGCTTGGGCGTCCTCGATCCCACGGGCAATCCAACCCCCCGACTCGACGTTGTGAAGGCCGCCGACGTTGCGCGATTGACTCAAGAGGATTGGCAGAAAGAACGGGACAAGATGCTGAGGACTTGCAACCAGTGCCACTCCGCGAACTTCGCGAAGGCAGAACTGGAGAAAGGCGATCAGATGATTAAGGAAGCCGACAGACTCTTAGCACAGGCCATCCGCATCGTTGCCGACTTGTACAAGGACGGCATCCTGCAGAAGCCAAAGAGCTACGCCTATGCCTTCCCCGATCTACTGACGTTCCATGATGCGCCGACGGTGATCGAGCAGAAATTATTCCTCATGCATCTCGAACATCGCATGCGGACGTTCCAAGGAACATTCCACGCCAATCCTGACTATGCCCTCTGGTATGGCTGGAGCGAGATGCAGCGATCGCTCGCCGAAATCAAAGAAATGGCCGCTGACTTGAGGGCAAAGCACGGTCAGAAGTAGTAAAGAGATAAATGCGCGACGCACCTCCAGCGACGGATTTCGTGGACCGAAGGTGCTTCGCCCATTCTGAACCCCTCATCGTCTCTATAACCGGGGCCCTCGCATCTCCACCTCCGCAATCGTCCTCGCCAGAACCTCAAGTGCCTTCCTCGCTGAATCTTCCCACCGAAACTTCCTTGACCATTCGAGTGCATTCCTGGACAACCGATTTCTCAGGTGCTCGTCCCGCAAGAGCAGCATTATCTTTTCTGCAAGCTGCTCGATATTGCCGTATTCGTATAGCAATCCCGTCTCTCCGTCCACAACGGAATCGCGCAGGCCGGGCACGTCGCTCGCGATGACACATGTCCCGCAAGCATTCGCCTCGATCACTGTCAAGCCCCAGCCTTCCTTCGAAGAAGTGTTCACGATGAGGTGCATCTCTTGAAGATATCGGACTTTCGTTTCTGAGTCAACGAATCCAGTGAATTCAACTTTCTCCTGCAAACCCAAGTCTCTCGCCATCTTCTCCAGCCGCGACCGGTCGTCGCCGTCGCCGAGCAGACGGAGACGTGCGTCGGGGAAGTTCTTTTGAACGATCTGAAATGCTAACAGGAGATGGTCGATGCTCTTGTACTTCTTCAATCGCCCAAAGTAGCCAACGAGAGGGGTTCTGCTCTTCTCAATCCCCGTCAATCGATAGACTGTCGGATCAATGCAGTTTGGAACAATTGTTAGGTTCTCTTCAGGAAATCCGAGGCGCAGAAGCTCTTGTCGCGTACTTTCAGAAACTACCAACAACGGAACGCGGCGATAAAAGTACTTAACAAACTTTTCAGAAAGAAATACGTAGAGTGCAGCAAGGAAGTGGGTCTCTTGGAAAACGGTCTTGCCAAAGAAATGATGCACGACTCCGACAAGTGGCTTCCTGACGTAAAGCGGAGAGAAGAATGGGATTTTGTTCAAGTCATCGATTACGACGTCGTACCCACCGCGACGGAAAGTTTTCGCATACTCCACCGGTACCCAGAAGTTGAAGGTGTTCCTTCCCCCCTTCCGGATGATCTTGATCCCATCAATTTCCTCCGTCGCTGGAGCTCCGGGAAAACTGGAGCAGAAGAGAGTGACGTCGTGGCCTGCCTGTGCAATCCGCGAGAAGATCTCATGCAGATGTACTTCCGCTCCTCCGCCAAGCGGATTCTTGATATCTTGCCAGTTTAGAACAAGAATCTTCACTACACACCTGCCGCCGAATCTTTTTGGCCCACGACGCCGATGGAGATCGCGGTGTACTTCGTGATCTTCCACCGCCACGATCTTTCTCGAATTGCTCTCCGCAGTTCGCTCAGAGGGCGGATCAATCGCGGATACAGAGGCAATTTCACGCCAATACTTTTCAGCAATTCACGGACGATCCTGTAGAAGAGGCTCGGATACATCCATTCGCCGTACGAATGCACGATCCGAAAACCGTGTGCCCTCAGCAATCGCTGGAGCCCACCGATAGAGAATTCACGCTCCCAGCCGGCAAACCAGGCGTCGAAAAAGATGAGGATGTGTTTGAGGATGGTGTAGAGATGATACCGCTGTGGGACGTCAACGAGCAGGAAACCGCCTTTTTTCAGGACCCTCCTATTTTCTTCGAGAAGCTTCTCGGCCGCCGCTTTCTCGAAGTGCTCGACGAGCCCCTGGTGGAAGACAACGTCAAAAATTTCATTCGGAAAGGGGAGCAAGAACGCATCCCCCTGGATGAGATGGACCTTGATCGCCTCGCGTTTGGCAAGGGCCTGGAGGATCGATAGAGAAGCCGCGGAGTAATCGAGCTGGAAGACCTCTGCCCCGTGTCTGACAAGCCCAAAACTATCGCGCCCCGTCCCGGCACCAACTTCCAGAACCCTCTTGCCTTGAAGGTCGACAACTCCCAACAGATTCCGCAGAATCCGGTCGGCATTCGAATAGACGTCGTCAACATTCTTCTTTGTTCCCCAGAACCTCTCCCAGTGTATCTTCGTGGACCGCCGCAACGGAGTTCATTGAACTAGTGAGAGCTTATTTGGATTGCCTTCGGATGGAGTCGCTATGGGCGGCTCCGGCCCCTGCTTGAGATAAAGACTCTAACTGTGCGATTCGCTTCTTGAGATCGGGATCATTCGGATAGCTCCGCTGGACGGCCTTCAGGACTTCCGCTTCTCTCCTGTAGTCGCCTTTGAGATCGTACATCTCGATCAGGGTTCGGTATGGGTTGCGATCGAATGTCAGTTCTCCCTCCCCTCGATTGATGAGACTCCAGCAAATCTCTTCGATCTCCCTGAGGTATT
>JBBIJH010000048.1:9075-17676 GCA_037446075.1 Ignavibacteriales bacterium | reverse complement strand
ATGATTCCGAAGTTAGCCTTGAACTTGTTCAGGGTGGACAGCTCCTAGGAGCCTTCAAGGTCTTCCTTACGAACCCTTCTCCGGATGGTGTTTCAAGGACGTCGGGGAGGTCAGTGGGGACAATCCCCCACTCACAACTCAGTGCGGAGGTAAAGTCTTCGGTCCTGGTTCCGACTGAGTACGCATTGGAGCAGAACTATCCAAATCCGTTCAATCCCGCAACTAACATACGGTTTCAGCTGACTGAAAACGCTTGGACAGTCTTGAAGATATACGACGTCCTGGGACGAGAAGTGAAGACGTTGGTCAGTAGAGAGATGACTGCTGGGTCGCATCTCGTCTCATGGGAAGGGAGAAATGATGAAGGCATGGTAGTCCCCAGCGGAGTGTACATCTATCGGCTCACTACCGCACGCTTCACTAGCACCAAGAAGATGATCATTGTTCGGTGAGGAAAGGAGATACTACTATGAAACTCATACTGTCTTCGTTGCTACCTGGCATCGCTATAGCCTCGCTCTGCTCTGCACAGCAGCCACCCTCACTCCCGACTTCAAAAGTTGCTGGCCACATCGCCGTCTTCATTGAGCCTCAAGTTGACTCCACACAGCTTCAGCCCTACCTCAGAATTATTAAACAACAACCCGGGACGGGGAAGGCCGCTGAGGCTCAATTGGCAATAGCAACCATTCATTATCAAGCGCGAGCGTATAGTGGCGCGCTGAGAGAGTTCGAAAAGGTGATCACCGGCTATGCAGTGGGGTCATATACCGCCGATGCTCAATACTACCTTGCCCAGAGTTACCTGAACCTGCGTCAATATTCTCTCGCGATTGATGAGGCCAAGAAGTTGCTAGCCACGTCGCCCGACAGCAAATGGGCCGACGGGTGTCAGTACGTCATTGCTTTTTCAAACTATGAGCTTGGCGAAGATCAGGCCACTGTCGGGGACATCAACACTCTAGTATCCAAATACCCCAACTCGAAATACGCAATCGAGGGGTACCGACTCCTCGGAAATCTCTTCAAGCGCCAGCAAAAGTATGAGGATGCCATCGAGGCCTTTCAGAAAATGGCCTCCCGATCTTCCTCCAGGGGTCAGCGAGCCGAGGCATTGATGGAAATTGGCAGAGTTCGCTCGTTGCTTCAGGACTTTGACGGGGCAATTCTTGAATTCCAAAAATCAGCTGACCTTGCTCAAGATGGAAGTGAAAAGGCAAATGCACGTTACGACATTGCCTCAGCCTACTTGATGAAAGGGGAAAAAGAAAAGGCACTGCAGGAATTTCAGTCACTTGCCCGTGAGTTTCCTCAGGAGGATATTGCACCGTACGCTTCAGTGCAGGCAGGGTACTGCAAGATGGAACTGGGAGAGCGGGAAAAGGCGATTGAAGACTTCAAGAAAATACTATTCGCATATCCCGACTTTTCTCATGAAGATCTGCTTCTCTTCTTCATCGGGAGGTGTTACCTGGAGTTGCAGAGAGCAGATTTGGCAAAGGAATATCTGCGGCGGTTAATCGACGAGCATCCGAAGAGCAGCTTGAGGGCTGCCGCCGAGAAGATGTTGGGAGGATAAGTCGGAAAGACAAAGATGTATGTTCGGTCTCACTTTGGCAGGGATCGGACTTTTTCGTTGTTCAAGAATGTAGGCGATCGCGAGAGATTCCAGAATGGCTAGTTTGCCTTCGGCTCCTTTACAAACTTCCGGGCGGAAAACCCGGTGGTAAGAAGTCCGAGGACAGCACCGACAAGGATCAACGCTCCATAATCATAGAGGTTGGTGGAGAGCAGGCCGATCAGCTCAGAGGCAAGCTGTGACAAGGCAACTTCGAGCAGCACGTAGAGGACTGCCGCCGCTAACAGTCCACCTACAAGACCTTGAATCATACCGTCGAGGAGGAACGACACTTGAATGGTCACCGGTCGTGCCCCCACCTCTCGCATTGTCTGAATCAACTGTTGCTTTGATTGAAGGGAGAGTCGAATCGTGTTCGAAACGAGGAAGACAGATGAAAGGACAATCAGGGCGCCAAACCCAAGCGCAAGAAACGAAAGCATTCTCACACGCTGGTCAATGAACTCCAGGAGATTCTTTCGATAGATCACCTCATCCACCATTCGCAGCTGCTGAACTTTCTCTTGGATTTTGCTCGCCTTCTCCGCAGTGCGATAGTCCTTCAACAACGAAATCTTGAAAGAAGCGGGAAGTGGATTAAAGGCCAGCATTCTATTAATATCTTCCCCAAACTCTTCTTTGAAGATTTTGGCGGCTTCTTCCTTTGAGATGTACCTCACGCTTTCCACTCCCTCGATGCCTTGAATTGCTTTCTGGATTTCTTCAATCTCCCCTGGCTTCGCTCGGTCGTTGAGAAATGCTTCCAGTTCTACTTTGTTCCTGATACTGGCCACGAGTTCCATCCCATTCCTGGTGATGATGCCGAAAACACCGAGAAGCGTCAGCGCAATGGCAATCTTAAGGATGGAGAAAAAAGTGGAGAGCTTTGCCCGTCGGAATCCGGAAAGTGCTTCTTTCACTGCGAAGGAGAAGCTCATTGCAATTTATCCCCTCGGATATGACCCAAGAACTTTCACGTATGAAGCCTTCTTCCGCAACTCGGCGATTGCATCCGCGCAGGTTTGCTCATCGACACTGCCGTCAAAGTCAAGGTAGAAAAGATACTGCCAGGGTTTTCCTATTACAGGCCGGGACTCGATCTTGTGGAGGTTGATCCTGCGTGACGCGAATGGGCTCAGCGCAGTGACGAGGGAGCCAGGAATGTTTTTCACCGAGAAAATCAAGGAGGTCTTTCCTTTTCTGTTGACTCTCACGGGTGCTCTGCCAAGGACAAGAAACCTTGTGTAGTTTGCATCGTTGTTCTCAATCCCTCGTGCCAGCATCTTGAGACTGTACACTCGTGCTGCTTCGGCACTCGCAATTGCGGCGGCATCCATCATGTTCTTCTCTCTGATCAGCTTTGCCGCACCCGCGGTATCGTACGAGGGAACTGCCTCTACTTCGGGAAGCCTGCCGAGGAATGACCGGCACTGTGCTAACGCCTGTGGGTGGGAATAGATCCGCCGGATCTTCTTAAGCGAGGCACCGCGATGTGCCATCAAGCAGTGTACAACGCGGAGTTTCACCTCGCCAATGATGTAGAGATGAAAGTGTTCAAGTAGGTCGTAGACTTCGAGGATACTGCCCTGGAGGGAGTTCTCGATGGGAACAATCCCGGCATCCACCTTTCTCTGAGTAATCAACTTGAAGATATCTTCGAAGGCGGGAACAGGCAGGGTGGTGAGATTTCTTCCAAAGATTTTCCTCGCCGCTTGCTCACTGAAGGCGCCACGCTCACCCTGGAAGGCCACGGATTTGATTTTCCGCACGTCTAAAAATTCGATTCGTCTCGCCACCGTGTGATCTTCCAGATGTCTGCCATGCCTCTTCGCTCGAGAGTCAGGTTCGCGTAGCCGTCCACGCGTTCCACGAAGTTGGGATTGAAGGTGACAGTGAGGTTAAATCCGCGAGTTACACTCGACCGCAGCGAGTCGCCGGAGAGTGAGATGATGTTATTCCATACGAGATCAAGATTCTGGACGTTGAGAAACAGCCCGTGTGTGGTTCGCATGTCCTCATCCCGGCCCCACGAAACATCCAGGCCGCGCTCGAAATCCCGGTACACGAACACGAAATCAGGTGCGAGAAGCTGGCTATAGATCGTTGTATCTCTGAAGGTATACGAGTAACGGAAATTCTGGAACACCCCCTCGACGGTTTTCTGGTCACCAAGGATGGATCCCGATGGGCCGCCAGTCTCGTCAAACCGGGGTGCGAAAGGGTTCAAGCAGCCTCCAGTAAGTAAACAGACCATGCTAAGGCCAGTTTGAATGTATCCTCGGAACCTCATCATCTGCTGAACCGTCCTTTAAAGTCGCTCCAGCTAATGTTGGAGCTAAGTTTATGGTCGTCCCACCGGTAGATCATCCAGAGTTGATTGCGGTCGGTTGCAAGAAAAAATTGGAGCGTTCCTTTAGCCGTCTGGGAAACTCCACTGACATTGTGCGGGAAAACAAGCTCATACGTGCTGGTGTAAAGGGCCGAATCAGACTGGATATTTTCAAACCTTCCGTCTGAAAGAAACAGGGACGTGGCAGCCGAGGTAGGCGTGAATGATTTTAGATTCTCAAAGTAGTCTCGCTCTGCACTGAGAGACCAATTGCTGAAGACGGCAAAGTACTGGGATTGCGCTTCTTGTGTCGGCACAAAAGTGAATTTTCGACTGGAGAAATTGGGGTCTGCCAGGCATCGGATGTAATTGTCTGTGTTCCTTTCGCGAATGGCGTTCACGAGATTCTCGAGCACAAGGTTAGGGGAAGTTGGCGGAATGAATGTCGAACTTGTCTGTCCTGGGGGTTCGGGATCTCGAGTCTCAAGTATGCCGCAGCCTGCAATTGGAAGAAGTCCTAAGAGGAAGACATAGATTCCAAGACGTTTGAGTCCTTCCACCGTCAATTAACCTTCTCACTTAGCATTTGAGGCTAAAATTCATCTACAGCACAGTCCGATCCTCCAGTGCCCGTGCGAGTGTTGCTTCATCAGCGAATTCAAGATCTCCCCCGATCGGAAGTCCTCTCGCGATGCGACTGACCTTGACCCCTAGCGGCTTCAGTAACTTAGAAAGATAAATCGTCGTTGCTTCTCCTTCCACATTCGGATTCAGTGCCAGGATCACTTCCTTCACTCCATCAGAAATCCGATTCAGCAGCTCCTTGATCTTCAGTTCCTCTGGCCCGATCCCATCAAGCGGAGAAAGAGAGCCTCCCAGTACATGGTAGAGGCCCTGGTACTCGTTCGTTTTCTCCAGCGCAAGGACGTCGCTCGGGTCTTCGACCACGCAAATGAGGGACCTATCTCTTTTTGGACTGCCGCAGATGGCACAGGGATCTTTTTCCGTGATGTTGTAGCAAACCGAACAGTATCTCACCCTTTCTTTGACTTCGGAGAGGGCTTGAGAAAGAGCCGCGACATCGTTTCGAGGCAGCTTGAGAATATACAGTGCGAGCCGCTGTGCCGTCTTCCGGCCGATGCCAGGCAACTGAGAGAGCAAGTTGACCAACCGCTCGACTGATTCTGAGGTGTACAGCATGGGTGCGAAGCTTGACGAAGGTTTCTCTGAGAAGAGAGGATTTGATCACAGCGCTGGAAAGCTGAGGCCAGGAATATTCGGTAGCAGGCCGCTTGTAGCTTTTGCCATCTCCTCCTTTGCCATCTTCGTCGAATCCTCCAGGGCTTTATTCACGGCCGCCGCAATGAGGTCTTCGAGCATCTCGACCTCCTCGGGGTTTACAACCTCTTTCTCGATCTGAATCTTTGTGATCTGTTGTCGCCCGTTTGCCGTAACCCTCACCATCCCGCCGCCAGCATCCGCGCTAACGGTAATCCGCTCGAGGTTTGCCTGTGCCTGCGCAAGCCGTTCTTCGATCTGCTTCATCATTCCCTGGAGGTTGGCTTTCATTATGATATTCCTCATTACGTTGGAGTGAGCTTTCTTTCTGTGCCGTGGATGAACCTCTCTATTGCTGCGAGAAATATATCACATTGGGGAGGGAAAGTCAACCTGAAATGCAGCCGCGCTGCCAAGGCGCGGGTTCTTTTTCTGAAAAACGACTGAACTTCTCCCATTGATTGTGCTTAGAAGGTTTCTTGACTTTTCCCGCAGAAAAGATTAAATTGGAAAAGAATTTTGAAAAGAACTCAGCCGCTCTCCTTTCATCGAGAAGACCAGTGGCAAGAAAGTATAACCTTCCGACACCCGAAGACAAGAAAGTTCAGGACCAACTACGGGATGCAGGACCCATCCCCGCTCACATCGCCATTATTATGGATGGGAACGGTCGGTGGGCAAAGGAACGAGGCCTTAGCCGTGTCGCTGGTCATCGCGAGGGTGTGAATTCCGTCCGTGACATCGTCGAAGCCTGTGGCCAACTTGGTGTGCGATTCCTCACGATCTATGCCTTCTCGACGGAAAACTGGAGGAGACCGAAGGAAGAAGTCTCCACGCTGATGCGGCTACTGCTTCGGGCTCTCCGTGACGAAACGGACCGACTTCATGAAAACAACGTGCGTCTGACCTGCATCGGCGATATCCAGACCTTGCCACGACAAGTCCAGGTGGAATTGCACGAAGCAATAGAGAAGACAAAGGCAAATACGGGCCTTACGTTAAACCTTGCCCTCAGCTACAGCGGTCGGTGGGACATCACCAATGCAGCTCGAAGACTCGCCGAGGACATCGAAGTCGGGCATCTGAAGCCAGAGGACGTCAACGAAAGGACATTTTCCTCCTACCTGTCTACGAACAAAATTCCCGACCCCGATCTGATGATCAGGACGAGCGGTGAGTTTCGGTTGAGCAATTTTCTCCTGTGGGAGCTTGCGTATACAGAAATCTACATTAGTGACAGGTACTGGCCGGATTTTCGTCGCAACGACCTCTACGAGGCGATCAGAAACTTTCAACGGCGCGAGCGACGTTTTGGTATGGTGAGTGAGCAACTCAGAAAGAACGGTTTTAAGAGGGGAATCCAAAAAGCTATTGAACATGTCGCGCGCATTTAATCCCACAGTCTCCGTCGTCGCGGGTTTGCTACTGACGACTCTTGTCGCAACGAACACTGTTCGACCCCAAGGCTCGAAACCCCAGGTCTACAAAATTCTCGGGATCTCCGTAGAGGGGAACAAGACGACCGAGGCGGGCGCCATTATTGCGAACTCAGGTCTTCGCGTGGGAGATGAAATCACGGTCCCCGGACCGCAGACCGGGGCGGCGATTACTCGGTTGTGGGCATTGAAAATCTTCTCGGATGTTCAAATCCTGATCGAGAACAGGGTTGCCGATGGTGTTTATCTTCTCATCCGGGTCAAAGAACATCCCCGCTTCGAGCGTGTCGAGTTTTCCGGGAATAGCGAGAAAGACGATGGGGACCTTCAGAAAAAAATCAGCCTCGTCCGGGGTCAGCTGTTAACTCCCGTCGAAATTGATCGGGTCGTCAAGGCAATCAGGAAGCTTTACGAAGAGGATGGGTTCTTGCAGACATCTGTTCAGGCAGAGCTGGAAGACGCAAAGGATGCGAATGCGGTCGGGCGGGTGATCCTGAAGCTGAAAATCGATGAAGGGAATCAAGTGCGAGTGCGGAGGATTACATTCGAGGGGAATCAGGCCTTCGACGACGGCGACCTGAAAGGGAAGATGAAAAACACGAACGAGAAAAAGTGGTGGAAGTTCTGGAGGTCCGCTCGGTTTGAGCGAAAGAAATTTGAGGAAGACAAGAAGCTCATTGTCGATTTTTATCGGAACAATGGCTATCGTGACGCTGAAATCCTCTCTGACTCCATCTCTTACGATGATGCAAAAGAAAATCTTTTCATCCACATCCGAGTTCTAGAAGGTGCACAGTATCGCATCAGAAATATCACGTGGGAGGGGAATAACGTCTATCCATCAGAAGTTCTCAGCGCGCGATTGGGATTTAAGAAGGGGGATGTTTTCGATGCAGAAAAATTTGAGAAAAACCTTCGCGGGAGCGAGGACCAGACGGATGTCGCATCGCTCTACCTCGACAACGGCTACCTGATGTTCGGGCAGGACATTGACTACAATGTCGTCGGGAAGGACAGCCTCGACATCCACATCCGCGTCTTCGAGCGAAATCAATTTCGCATCGGACGGGTTGACATCAAAGGGAATACAAAAACAAAAGAGAAGGTGATCCGACGTGAACTTTTCACCCGCCCGGGAGATTATTTCAGCCGTGCGGCCATCATCCGAAGCATGCGTCAGCTCCAGGTGTTGAACTACTTCAACCCAGAGAAAATCAAACCCGATACACGCCTAGTCGACGAGAAAACTGTGGACCTGCTGTATGAGGTAGAGGAGAAGTCCAGTGACAGTTTCAATGCTTCAGTAGGATATAGTCAGACGTTCGGATTCACCGGCGCGCTCGGGTTGACCTTCAACAACTTCTCAATCACGGAACCCTTGTCGGGCGGTGCTGGGCAACAGCTTAACTTTGACTGGCAATTTGGAGAGCAGAGTCGGTTCCGTACCTTTTCCTTAAGCTTCGTGGAGCCGTGGTTGTTTGACACGCCGACGACCTTCGGAGTAAGCTTGTTTGATACACGGACAATCCTGGGCTTTGACGAACGGCGGACAGGGGGCACTCTGCGACTGGGACGGAGATTGCGCTGGCCGGACGACTTCTTCCGTGCTGACGGCTCGCTCAGTTTCCAAAGATACGACGTGAAGCAGGGCGGCGGGATCTTTGTGGAGGGGGTTTACAATCAATTCAACCTGCAGTTTGGCTTGTCTCGTAGTAGCATCGATAATCCTATTTTCCCCACTTACGGCTCTAATTTTTCCTTGACGGTTGAACTTTCTGGTAAGCCGTTCTTGCCCGGAAATACAAGTTACCAGAAATATACACTGAACGCAGATTGGCACACGCCCCTTTTTGGCTCCAGCCGGCTCGTCGCTTTTACCAGTGCACTCGTGGGAGCGATCGGTTACAAGCCCGGGTCGATCATCCCGCCGACAGAATTGT
>JBBIJH010000048.1:0-9065 GCA_037446075.1 Ignavibacteriales bacterium | reverse complement strand
GGGCGGCTCTGGGTTAGCCTCATACTATGCAACCTTGCCCCTTCGCGGTTATGAGGACCGAAGTATCGGACCCAGGAATGTGAATGACGAGATTTCCGGCGGTCGCTCGGTGGCAAAGTACACGGCTGAGCTTCGCTTTTCACTTTCTCTTCATCCTATCCCGATTTACTTACTCACGTTCGCGGAAGCTGGCAATGTCTGGCGCACGTGGAGAGAGACAGACCCATTCGACCTTCGCAGGTCTGCCGGCATCGGGGCGCGTCTCCTGATCAATCCGATCGGTCTCATCGGATTCGACTATGCCTATGGCTTTGATGATGTACAGCCCCGAGACGGCAGGGCAGATGGATGGCACTTCCACTTCCAGTTTGGAAGGGGATTCTAAAGAGAATAAAACCGCCACACCAGCCCGCTGGTCCATCGAACCGTCAATCCTTGATCAACAAGTCCGAACAACCGAAAGAGGCAAATGTGAACACAAAACCCCTAGGTGCGAATCGAGCCCTTCTTCTGAAATCTTTCTTACTCTTCCTTCTCGTGCTCACTGCAGCGAATAGCGCAGCGGGTCAAACCCAGCCCAGAACCGAACGCACAACGACGATGAAGCTCGGCTTTGTGGATTCACAAGTGATCATCCAGCAGCTTCCCGAAGCCCAGGAGGCGCAGAGAAAGATCCAATCCTCTCTCGACCTCTGGCAATCGCAGCTTGACACGATGGCAAAGGCTTATCAGACTCGGCTGGAAGACTACGACAAGAAGAAAGCGATGCTGAACGAGGCAGCAAAGCTTGCAGAAGAACAAAAGCTGCTCGAACAGCAACAAAAAATTCTGGAGTTCCGGAACAAGAAGCTCGGGCAAGGTGGAGAGTTACAGGAGCTTCAGGAAAAGATCATGACCCCGGTGAGACAAAAGATTCTTAAAGCGATCGAATCCGTTGCAGCGGAAGAAGGGATGAGCTTTATTTTCGATAGGGGTGCAGAAGTCCCGGTTCTGCTTTTTGGAGACAACAAATACGACGTAACTTTCAAGGTTCTGGATCGACTGAAACGGGGGAAATAGGTTTCCTCCGACAGACAGTCGCTTGCCCAGACCCGCTCGTTAGAGCGAGATGGATATGGAGCTTCTTGAAGAGATTACCGACGTGGAAGCTATCGCCTGGCGAATTAGTGGCTTAAAAAACAGCAGGAGCAGGAATGCAGAAAAAATGGTTGGATGAAATCTGGATTGTGGGCGTGCTGCTGTCGTTAATCGCTTTTCAGAATCGACTACTGGGACAGGCCAAGATTGGCTATGTGGATTCGAAAACGATCATGGACAGGTTGCCGGAAGCACAGGACGCTCAAAAACAGCTCGATGGGTATGTGGCACAGTGGCAGGGCGAGATCACGAAAATGCAGAATGATTGGCAGAAGAAGTTTGAAGAGTACGATAAGAAAAAGTTGATTATGAGTGACCAGACTAAGGCCGAATTCGAGCGAGACCTTATGCAGCTCGAGAAGCGTGTCACGGAGTATCGCAACCAGAAGTTTGGCCCTAACGGGGAAATGTTCCAGAAGCAGAGAGAACTCCTCAAGCCTGTGCACGACAGGATTTTCAAGGCAATTCAGGATGTTGCCCAGGAAGATGGGTACGATTACGTTTTCGACAAGTCTGGAGACATTCTCCTTCTCTACACGAACGATAAGTACGATCTGACAGCGAAAGTTCTTGAGAAGCTTCACGTCGTGACCAGCAAGTAGGGGTGCCGCAGTGAAAGTCAAGGATATCGCGACCCTGCTCCACGGAAATCTGGTCGGAGATGGCGAGATTGAGGTGGAGCGTGTGGCAAAAATCGAGGAAGCGGTTGCAGGCGACATCACTTTTCTCTCCAACCCCAAATATGAACGTTACTTGGCAACGACCTCAGCTTCTGCCGTTATCGTTTCCAAAGACCTCGAGGAGAGAAAATTAAACGGCAACCGGAGGCGAATTGCATTCCTGAAGGTCGATGATCCCTATCAGTCCTTCCTTCAGGTACTGGAGACCTTGCAACCTCCCTCGGGCGTTGAGCTTTCAGGGATTCATCCTACAGCAGTGATCGCAGCGGACGCTGTCTTGGAGTCGGGCGTGGCCGTGGGAGCCCACGTCGTTGTCGGCCGAAAAGCAAGAGTTGGAAAGAGCTCAAAGATTTTTCACGGCAGCGTGCTCGCAGATGAGGTCGTGGTGGGAGAGGATGCTCTCATCTATCCCCATGTAACCATTCGCGACAGATGCAGAATTGGAAATCGAGTGATCATTCACTCCGGCGCGGTGATTGGCAGCGACGGCTTCGGCTTCGCATTTCAAAAGGACGGGACATACAAGAAGATTCCGCAGCTTGGGATTGTCGTAATTGAAGACGATGTGGAAATCGGAGCAAACTGCACGATCGATCGGGCCACGCTTGGAGAGACACTCATCAAGCATGGAGTGAAACTGGACAACCTCGTCCATGTTGCCCACAATGTCGTGATCGGTGAGAACACGGTGATCGCCGCGCAGACCGGGATTTCTGGCAGTACGAAAGTGGGCAAGAACGTCGTGATAGCTGGTCAGGTTGGGCTTGTGGGACACATTGAGATCGCGGACAAGGTTGTGATTCTAGCACAATCGGGGGTGTCGAAATCGCTGACGAAATCTGGGGCGAAATACTTTGGGTATCCGGCCAAAGAGCACAAGAGCGCTCTTCGGCTGGAAGCGGCCTTGCGTCAGCTCCCGGAATTGCTTCAGGAGGTCAAACGCCTGCGCGAGAAGTTGACAAGTTTGGAAAAACAACTTGAGAATGTGAAAGGACGGTAAGAGTGCTCGTTCAACAGCAAACGATCAAGAAGTCGATCTCCTACACGGGCATCGGTCTCCATACGGGGAATCGATGCACGATCACATTTCATCCCGCCCCGGAGAATTTCGGAATTCGTTTCCGACGGGTGGACCTGGAGGGCTCTCCAGAGATCCAGGCAGACATCGCTCATGTTGTCGATATCTCAAGGGGAACCACGATCGGGATTGGCGATGCGAAGGTCCACACGGTAGAGCATGTCCTTGCCGCGGTAGCTGGGCTTCAGATTGACAACGTTCTAATTGACCTGGATAATAACGAGCCGCCCGTGGGGGATGGGAGTTCAAAACCATATGTCGATGCTCTTCTTCGAGCTGGCTACGAGAAACAAGAGGCCGCGAAGGACTACCTCATCATCGACCAGACAGTTCATTACAAAGATGAGAAAAAGGGCGTGGACATTGTCGCTCTGCCGACGGATGATTTCCGGATTACAGTGATGATTGACTACTACAATCCTGTCCTCGGCAGCCAGCACACAGGCCTTTTTGACCTTGAGAAAGAATTTGTAGAAGAGTTTGCACCTGCACGGACGTTTTGTTTCCTTCACGAGGTAGAAGAGCTTTGGCAACAGGGCCTGATTAAAGGGGGAAACCTTGACAACGCCATCGTGATTGTGGATCGCGAACTCTCCCGCGAGGAACTGAAAAAGCTGGCGAAGAAGCTGGGGATCCAGGACTCTGTCGTTCTGGGGTCCAATGGGATCTTGAATAATCGAGAACTGCGGTTCAAGAACGAGCCAGCGCGGCACAAATTGCTCGACCTCCTTGGGGATATCGCCCTGATTGGCGCGCCATTGAAAGCACAGATCCTTGCAGCCCGCCCCGGCCATGCGAGCAACATTGAGTTCGCGAAGAAGATCCGAAAACTCTATGAACAGAAAAAGCTCGTCAAGAGATATCAGCACGTGAAAAAAGAGGGGGTTGTTTTCGACAGTTCGGCGATCGAGAGGATCCTGCCACATCGCCATCCATTCATCCTCGTAGACAAGATCATTGATTTGAAGCTTGACGATCGGATTGTTGGAGTTAAGAACGTGACAGGAAACGAGTTTTTCTTCCAGGGTCACTTTCCGGGCCATCCCGTCATGCCGGGAGTTCTTATCATCGAATCCATGGCACAGACAGGAGGTATTCTACTTCTGAATGGGGTCGATAACCCGGACGGGAAGATTGTATACTTCACGGGAATCAACAATGCGAAGTTCCGGAAGACGGTCGTCCCGGGGGATCAGCTCATCCTGGAAGTGACGCTCCTCAGCCGCCGCAGTAGAACGTTTCTCATGAGCGGGAAAGCCTTTGTCGACGGGCAGATCGTGGCCGAAGCGGAAATGATGGCAGCGATTGTTGACCGTCTCGACGGCCGACCCTCCTCTGCGACTGATCCACCCGTGTCAAAGCCCGAATCAAAAGTAGACTCAGATCGTAACTAGGCCCATCCCCATTCTCCCGCATGAGTGTCCTCATCGATCGCACCGCACGCATCAGTCCGAAAGCGGAGATTGGTGAAGGAGTCTCCGTAGGTCCCTTCACGATCATTGAGAGCGACGTGAGAATCGAAGCAGGGACTCGAATCGCTTCGAACGTTTTGGTCGGCTCGGGTTCGCGGATCGGGAAGAGATGCAATATTCACCATGGTGCTGTCATCGGCGCGATCCCACAGGATCTAAAATTTGCAGGAGAACAGACAGAGTTAGTCATCGGGGATGAAACCACCGTGCGTGAGTTTGCAACCCTCCATCGGGGCACGAAAGACCGGTGGAAAACTTCCATCGGAAGCAGATGCCTCATCATGGCTTATGTTCACATCGCCCATGACTGTCTTATTGGAGACAATGTCGTCCTCGCCAATGCAGTGAACATGGGAGGGCATGTAACCATCGAGGATTTTGCCATCGTCGGGGGCATGGTACCCATCCATCAGTTCGTTCGGATTGGCAAACATTCGATGATTGGTGGTGGATATCGTGTTTCCAAGGACGTGCCACCTTTTGTCCTCGCAGGCCGCGAGCCATTACGTTTTGAAGGCCTGAACATCGTGGGGCTGAGAAGGCGGAAATTCTCTCCTGAATCGATCTCTAATATCGAGCAGGCATACCGGTACATCTATGACTCGAGCTACAATGTTTCCCAAGCGATTGAGAAAATAAAAAGCGAGATGGTGCAAACAGAAGAGGTTAAATGCATTGTCGAGTTCATTGAAAAGAGCGAGCGCGGGATCATCGGCGCTTGGCGAATGAACCGCGCGGAATGAGATCGATGGTTCAAGATGTGGATGTTCGTTAATACTGGTTTTTCCACGGGTTTTCTTAACATGGTGTGCGATGAACGCACAGCCCTCGAACTCCCTGCAAGTGGGTACGAGGGCATCTTGAGAGTCTATGGCTGGAAGCCCCCATGTATTTCACTCGGGTTTCATCAAAGTCTTGATGCCGTGAACCTCGAGCGATGCCGATCCGAAGGTATCGACGTGGTGCGAAGACCGACGGGTGGCCGAGCGATCTTCCACTGCGAGGAAGTGACGTATAGCGTCGTAATGAGCGCAGAGGGTAGCTCCTTCTCCGATGTCTACTATCGAATCGGTCGTGCTCTCGAGCGGGCCCTCCAATCCTTCCATAAGGATATTAAGCTTTCCAGACCGCGGTTGCAGGCAGACTCGCGCCTCCTGCCTTCGTCGCGGCTTCCCTGCTACGCGAGTATTGCCAGATTCGAGCTGCAATACCAGGGGAAGAAAATCGTGGGGAGCGCCCAGCGTCGTTATCGCCTTCCTGTCCCTTCGAAAGAAGGGTCGAAGAAGGGAGGTTGTGAAGTCATCCTCCAACACGGATCCATCTTGCTCGGGCCGGCCCATCGGCGTCTGGTGAACTTCCTTGATGTGAGTGAAGAGCAAGCAGAATCGTTGAGGAAGGAGTTGGAGATCAAGAGCACGGAGCTGTCTTCGATTCTTCACCGTTCTGTCCAATTCGAAGAGGTTGCTGAGAACCTGAAAAGAGGATTCGAAGAAGCGTGGGGGATTCAGTTCAGCTCTTCTCCCTCTGCCGGTTCTCATGCCCCGACCTCCTTGGCGAGGCTGACCAACACGATCGGTGCGGGATGAACCCGAAACTTGAAATAAAGAAGGTCACGACGAAAGCTGTGGCTGAACTGAAGCAGAGGGGCGAAAAGATCGCGGTCCTGACCGCTTACGACTTTCTCCTCGCCAAACTGCTCGATGAGGCCGGGGTCGACATTATCCTGGTTGGGGACTCCCTTGCGAACGTCTACCAAGGACGCACCACGACTCTCGGAGTAACGCTCGACGAGATGATCTACCACGCGAAAGCAGTCTGTCGGGGCGTTAAGCGAGCGATGGTGATCGTCGACATGCCCTTCCTTTCCTACCAGATCAGTCCGGAGGAGGCGGTGCGGAACTGTGGCCGTGTCATGAAGGAGACCGATGCCGAAGGGGTCAAGATCGAAGGTGGTGCGCCAATGGCCGAGACGATAAGGCGTGTCCTGGAAATCGGGATTCCCGTTATGGGTCATCTCGGTTTGACGCCGCAGTCAATTCATCAGTTTGGAAGCTATGAAGTGCGAGCAAAGGGAGGGAAAGAGGCGACGCAGCTTCTGAAAGATGCAAAGATTCTGGATGAACTTGGTGTCTTCTCATTGGTACTTGAGAAGGTGCCCGCAAAGCTGGCGAAGAGAGTGACAGCCTCGGTAAAGGCGGCAACGATCGGTATCGGCGCTGGACCCCATTGTGACGGCCAGGTTTTGGTCGTGTATGATATGCTGGGTCTGTATGAATTGGCCAGTGGAAAGCAGCCGAAGTTTGTCAGGAAGTATCTTGAAGGGCGCAAATTGTTCCGAAGTGCTTTTGAACGATACGTGGCGGATGTAAAGGGGAAAAAGTTTCCCAGAAAAGAGGAGAGCTATTAACGCCCATTCCTGGGTTTCTCACCATTAAGTACGCCCGCAAATCGCCCTGCGGGCGTTTTTGTTTCATCTTGATTCACGTGGATGACTTCGCTATATTAGTTGAAGAAGATCCTATACTCCCTGCACATGTATGACAGCACGGAAGAAACTGCACATCCTTCTTTCAAACGATGACGGAATCGATTCGCCCGGTCTTCATGCGCTTGTCCAATCGATTAAGAAGGTAGCGCGGGTCACTGTCGTGGCTCCCGACAAGCAACAGAGTGCAGTGGGTCACGCGATTACGGTCAGCTATCCGCTGCGCTCCTACAGGTTCTACAAGAACGGTTCTTTCTTTGGTTACGCAGTGGAGGGCACACCGGCGGACGCAGTGAAGCTTGCGGTGCGCTCGATCCTCAACGAAACACCGGACATGTTGATTTCAGGAATCAATCACGGCTCAAACACCGCAATCAGCGTGATCTACTCTGGAACAGTTTCAGCAGCGACGGAAGGGACGATCCTTGGGATTCCTTCGATTGCAATTTCCCTGACAACGTATGAAGAACCTGATTTCACCTATGCTGCAAAGCTCGCCCGCAAGCTAGCACTGTTCATCGCGAAGAAAGGGCTACCTGAAGGAACGCTATTGAACGTAAACGTTCCTTCGGTTCCGGAGAAAGAGATTCGCGGTCTCCTGTTGACGAGGCAGGGCAAATCAAAGTGGGATGATACATTTGAGACGCGGCGAGATCCAAATCAAAAGGAGTACTACTGGTTAACTGGAAAACTTCTGCAGCTTGATCAGGAGGAGGATGCTGATCAGGTCGCCGTGCTGAAGAACTATGTTTCAATTACTCCCATTCACTATGACCTCACCGACTATCGGATGCTGGAGACGATGAAACAGTGGGGATTGGAAAAACTAAAGTGAGGCTGAAGAACTTGGAGGTAAACAGAGATGAAGATAGGAATACTTACAGGTGGCGGGGACTGTCCGGGGCTGAACGCAGTAATTCGCGCCGTGGTTCGGAAAGGGGCTCTCTACGGCTACGAAACTGTTGGGATCCGAGACGGATGGAGAGGAATGCTCGACGGGCATGTTCAGCATCTCGACATCAACTCCGTCGCAGGCATTCTCCACAGGGGAGGAACGATCTTAGGTACCTCAAGGACGAATCCCTACAAGGTGCCAGAAGGTGAGAAAAGAATTCTTGAGAACATCGAGCAGCTGGGTTTGGGAGCTTTAATCGCCGTTGGAGGTGAAGACACTCTTGGAGTTGCAGCAAAACTCTATCATGCCGGTGTGAAAATTGTCGGCGTACCCAAGACAATTGACAACGATGTGAACGGGACGGACTTCACCTTCGGCTTTGACACGGCAGTGAACATTGCCACGGAGGCGATCGATCGTATTCACACTACTGCAGAGAGCCACAACCGCGTCATGGTTGTGGAAGTGATGGGAAGACACACGGGCTGGATTGCGCTGTACTCGGGGCTTGCAGGCGGTGCGGATGTCATTTTGATCCCGGAAATGCCTATTAACCTAGATACGGTAGTCGAGATCATCCGGAAGCGCCACGCTCGCGGGAGAAGCTTTAGCATTGTCGTCGTCTCGGAAGGTGCAAAGCTTGTGTCAAGAGCGGAGGCACGAACGGATGAGAAACTCATCGTTCAGGATGTGAAGTTGGATGCTTTCGGGCACGTACGCCTCGGCGGCATTGGGAATGTGTTGGCAGATGAAATCGAAAAGCGGACTGGCTTTGAAACGCGTGCCACGATACTCGGCCATATCCAGCGGGGTGGGTCGCCAACTGCAGGCGACCGTGTCCTGGGCACCCGCTTCGGTGTGTATGCGGTGGACATGGTAAGGGAAGGGAAATTTGGGCGAATGGCGGCTCTTCACGGTAATTCTATTGTGGATATAGCCCTTGCAGATGCTATTGGCCGTCTGAAGACCGTTGATCTGGAGCTGTTTCGTGTGGCGGAAGTCTTCTTTGGTTAGCTGGGTTCGGCAGAGGTGAGAGCCCGATCATCGAGAGCTGAGCATCGGATTTGTTTAAGCAGAAAAGGCTTGACTCTCTGAAGCGGATTTAGTATATTTATATCCCGCCCAAAAGAGGGTTTATCATCTGTTCTTTGAAAAATAGTGTGCATAGCCACGAGTCAATTTGGCTGGGTTAAGACCTTGCCTGTCCCGCTTCGGCGGGATAGAGCGAGATCAGACTCGAAGTTGATAGAGTTTCAAACTTTACAACGGAGAGTTTGATCCTGGCTCAGGACGAACGCTGGCGGCGTGCCTAACACAT
>JBBIJH010000047.1:0-17817 GCA_037446075.1 Ignavibacteriales bacterium | reverse complement strand
GCCACCTCGGCGAGAACATGCACAACACACAGGTGCAGGAGTTTGCCGAGGCAATAGATCACCAACACTTTATTTCTTACTGTAAATGCCTCAGACCGCAATTCATAAAAGTAGACCCCCGCGGACACACGTATTCCACCTGCAGCACTCGTTCCATCCCAAGTAACTATATGCATTCCCGGAATCGTCACTGCTGATAACAGGGTCTTGACAACCCTCCCAAGCACGTCATAAATGGTTATAGTAACGTGTCGTTGCCGCGTGAGGGAAAATCGAATTGTTGTTTGTCTTGTGGCGGAAAATAGAGTCAGTGGATTGGGGTAATTCTGCTCAACCTTGAACGGTGTAGCGCGCCTGCTTTCGTTTTCATTTACACTGGTGAGAATACCTTTGCTGTGGAAAATCAAACCGTTGCTGCCTGCGATCCAAGTACCGTCGCGTGAAACTACATCAACAGACTGAAAAGAAGCGCCAGGTATCTGCAACTCCTTCTGCCAGGTTTCACCCGAGTTGCTCGTGCGTATTAACACACCTTCAAGGTCACTGAGACTAGTGGATGCGGTTCCTACCAGCCAAATGTTTTCCGGACCCAGCGCATGAATATCTCTCGGAATAAAACGTTTTTCCCCCACAAGCACAGGGCTGAACCAATTCCAACTGACCCAAGTTTGGCCACCATCGACGGTTCGTGATGCCTTAAACCATGCAGCCCAAACTATAGCATCTGAAACGCACTTAGCTCTCTGCACTAGGTCTTCTCTTATTGTTCCAATGCGTGCCCATTCGAGGCCCGCGTTCTGGGTGTAATAGACATCAGTGTTGTCAAAATTATCAAAAAAGGGAGCCCAGAATGAATAGGCGTGATCGTAATCCCGTAATGCTAAGGCCCCGACAAGCAGTAACTTGTTTTCCATCACTACCTTCCAATCTTGTCCCCCATTCTCGGTCCTTAG
Organism: Ignavibacteriales bacterium; assembly: GCA_037446075.1. GTDB lineage: Bacteria > Bacteroidota > Ignavibacteria > UBA10030 > JAHEZR01 > JBBIJH01. Next base: position 16,864 of record JBBIJH010000047.1, on the reverse strand, counting down.
AAGAATTCCCTTGCGCACGCTTGAAGAGCCAGCACCAGAATTGTTTATGGCAACCAATCCTCTGTCAGTATTAACAAAGTCCATATCAGTAAAGAAAAATTCAGCACCGTAAGTCAAAGCACATTCTTCCCAGCGCATTCCTCCATCTCTTGTACGAAGGACGATCGCTTGCCGACCCTCCCGTCCTAGCAATTGAGTAATGCGATTTCCCCCCACAAAACCCGTCTGCTGATCGAGAAACTTAACACGAAGGAACTCCACCGTGTCCACCGCGTCAAACTCTCTTGCCCAACTGCGGCCACCGTCGTTGGTAGCGATGATCGTCCCCCGATTTCCCACAGCCCATCCATGCAGACTGTCAACAAAGCAGATGTCCCGAAGGGTGACGTTCACTCCGCTGTTTTGGATTTCCCACTGGGAGTAGGACAAAGACCTCACGAGAAGTAGTGTTAAAAAAGCAAGAAAACACTCTCGCATATTTGATCCCTTTAAGCCTGTTCAAACACAAAATCCCCACTCCAGCTCTTTGCCTGAGCAAAAACTATGAAGTGGGGATTTCATCAGCTCGTCCTTCCCAAGCAAGTTTCTTCCCCGTCAGGACCTCACGAGTAATGTAAGACGGCTTCGTTCAAGTGTCAAGATATTTTTTTCGAGTGTTCCTCCAGCAAACATGCCATTGGTGGTCAAGAAAGGAAGGCGCTCAATCCAATTTCTGAGAAAGATGCAAAAGCGATGAAAGACACCAGTATCTTGCCTCAGAATCTTTCCTCTTCCTTTCCCGGAGAATTATCTTTGCACACACGAGACGGCAACCCTGCTTACGGCGTGAGCTGGAACGCCAGCCACCACCGCAAGTCCTGGATGTGGCTTCCCTCGTAATCGTCCACAATGTTTGGTGTTACAAGAAGGCGAATGCTAAACAAGCTGGAAGGTCGCGCCGTAAGTCCAACGAGGGCTGAGGTGCGCACGTCGCTCACACGCTCACGCGGCATCGTGTAGCGCTCCCCGAAATTCTCCTTGTGCTCGCTTCCGCTTGAACTCTGCCGATCCCTCACGCTGATGATCGCCAGCGTCACATCGTCGATCTCCCAGCTCGACATTGTTCTACTGACGCCGACAAGTGCATCGAGCCAGTCCGTGGCCTGCCACTGAAAAACCACAGGAATGGAAAGGGTCGTCACGTCCGTTGTAAACGTCCACAGCAAGTGCTTTTGTTCAAGCGTTCTATCAAACCATGCATAGTTGTATTGTCCATAGGAGCCTGAGTACTTCGATTGTCGCCGGGAAAAAACACCCTCGTCTGTTGTCGTTTCGCCGGTTTGAAAGTCCAATTGCAATCCAACGGTGACGTTTGTCCTCTCATGCGGACGCCAGTGCAATGACCCAAAGAAGCGGTGTGCGCTGCTTGATTTTGTCCCTCCGCCTGTCCTGTCGTCAATGAGCCTCGAGTACCCTTCCGAACGCGAGATGAGCGTATCGTTGTATTGATAACGGTAGCTGTTGAAGGATGTATCGGAGATCGATGAGACGAGACCAATGTCCACCTTCTGCTTGTTGAATCCGTACAAGAGGCTCAACGTCACAGAAGGGGAAAGTGTGCGGTTGAGCTGAATCCCGCCGTAGGTTGTGCCGCCATTGTGATCCCACGACTGCTCAGTGAAGCCCGATCGCATGTAGTAACTCCAGTTTGTACCGACGCCGGGAGTTCCGTAGCCGTAAAAAGAAGTGTCTGTTCTGAGAAGCCCTTGATCCGCATTTCCCCAGAGGCGGCCGAACAGAAAGCCAACTTCGTCCTGCTGGCCGAAGCGGTAACGCAGACCAGCCGCGAGATCCCAGTCGCGATACTGTTGCTCGCGTGACTCGAGATTTCCCCAGATCGATTTGTAACCCGGGTTGTAGTATCCATCCCAGAGGTTCTGCGATCCGAATGATCCATCGCGGTTGAAGGACGTCCGCCCGAGCTTCACACCAAGCCGAAGGTTCTCCATGATGTCGTACGCGCTGAAGAGGGAAATCATGTGGGCAAGATGATGTATATCGTCGCTCCCTTTGTAGCGATCCACGATCGGGAGGTCCTCGGCTGTTGCTCGCGTCCCTGCATAGTCGTATCCCAGTACGGAGCGGTAAATGTCTTGTGGAATCGGATAGTACTTATCATCCTGGAAAACCGCTTGGTACGTCACGCCCGCGTAGAAATGAGGAAGGAGGGAAGGAAAAGGCCGCGTGAGATACGCGCCGGAGAGGACGGGCTGCAATTCCTTCCGTGTGTTCAGATAATAGCGCGGGTACGGGAGGATTGCGACATCCACCGTCGTGCGATAGTTATACATCGGGTAAGTGAAATTGGGCTGACTGCGGATTTCGCTCACGCTTCGAAAGTCGAGGTACGCGTAGTGACCCTTCACCGTGTCAATGGAAAAGAATGCAGGGTTGACTGCCAGTCGGGAGAGCGGATCCTGGAACAACGGCGCGGCGATCGACCGGAATCCTCCGATACCGTACGGGATGAGTGGAGTGGGAGTGAAGAAGAAGTCAGTCTGCTCGAACGATTTCTCCAGAACTCGTTCGCTGAAATACTGTCCAAAGCTCGTGCTCGACATAGAAAGTGCAAGGCACAACTGTAATATCTTCCTGGTGATGCGGGTCATGGTGACCTCCTTCAAGTTGTCACAGTTTTGGTTCTATGATTTTCCCCACGAACAGTAATGTTCCTGAATGCCGCTCGGTGATGACGAAGAAGAACGGACGATCAACACGCATGACAAACTCTTGTGGCCCGATTGAGGTGAAACCAACTTCAACCGAAGTTACCGCCGCGGCCTCTGTTCCTTCCTCGTCCACCTGAACAAAAGTCTTGTGTTTCACTTCGCTGATGAAGAGCCGTTCCCCCATATCATAGACCTGCCGACTGATCCGTCGAAAGTCTGCCCTACGAGGATCGAAGGCAACCTCCATCCCCATTGTTTTTAGCGCATCGTTCAGTGCCTTCTCGAACTCTAGTTTGAACTTCGGCAGGAAGATGGTACCAAGCTGTCTTTGTAAACCGCCCTTCAGGGCAGCCCACGAATCGTCGGTCAAATCGTTGACGAACGTTTCAATAGATTGTCCCTGCTTCGGTAGAACGATAATCATACTAAAGAGCGAATCGCCGTAGGGAAGCTCGATGGCCTGATACGAAGAGGTTTCGAGGTAGGGCAGCGTGCCTCTGAGTTGCATTAGCTTGGTCTGGCTTATCGTGCCATCGGGAAGATAGAACTGGGCATCGCTGGTTTTTTCCTTGTCAAATTGATACGTCCACGTCCCCTTGAAGTAAATGGCATTGATCAGATACATGACGACGTAATAAGGGATGGGATTGGGAACGATCTGTTTTATTTTGCCGTTCGTGCTCGAATTCACCCATTCGTTGATGGTTTTTGAAGCATCCGGTGAGCTAAAGTTCAATCCTGTGACAATTGCCTCGAAGTAGCGCCGGTTCGTTTCAATGAACTCAGGCTCAACCGTGAATCCAAGACGATGCCAGATGGAATTGGCAATCTTGAACTCCACCTTTGGGTCAAGGTTGCGCAGAAGCTGCATCAAGCTCTGATACGATGAGTTGATCTCCTGTTGCGCCATTCCCGAAAAGCCGAGTGTAGAGCGCACGGCCTCTTCGGTTTCGCCAGCGGCGCCGTTGAGCGTCATGCCGAGCGCCATCGAGACACTCAAGGGGGAGATGAAGACGTTCTTGTTTCCTTCAGATTGATTGACCGTTTTCAGCAGGTGGAAGCCGAACTGATTGGTCTTGTGAACCAGACTCTTCTCTAACTCAGTCAATGGACGGACATCCTGCTCCGGAAAGGTGCTGAGGTCTTCACAACTGAGAAAGGAGAGAGTGAGCGCGACACACAACACGAATAATGATTTCATATCAATGATCTCCTTCAAAACCTCACACCTACATTCATCACCGGATACAATGGGAACAGTGGAGGGGCATCGAATGTCGCTCGCCACCTTAACCTGTTGTCGCGACTCTCGCGAAGCTCCCAGACGAACGGATCAACCAACCCGTATCCGTTGACCAGACGGAGTTTTGCCTGAAGTGGCACTCCCCACCATGAGAATCTGTGCTCCGCAAAGAGCTCGATGCGTTGAAAACCCGGCAGCCGACCGCCGTTCAAATCATAAGGTTCGGCATACTTGGGTGCAGCGGCCACTCCGGTCCGCAATTCGTCTGTGGACAATACTCTCCCAGCCTCTGACCCGCTTGGTGTAAACGAAGGGAACAGATTCGATGACACGAGACAGACTGCTCCGATGGTCCAGTTCTCTTGTGGCGAGTAGGATAGTGTTCCATACAATTCGTGCCTCCGGTCGAATCGCGGCCTGAAAGGGTCTCCTCCGTTCAACTCAGCGAAGCGGTTTGTCGCCCAGGTGAAGCTATATCTCATCGAACCTGTGATCGCGCCTAACCGTTTGTCGAGGGTGACCTCGGCTCCATAGACATTCCCCTCGCCGAGAATCAGAGCATCTGACAATGTCGGTGAGACTGTCGAATCGTAGACAAATTCATGAAGCTTCTGCGTCGCTCTGTAGTACGTCTCGACTACCAGCCGGTATCGATCTCGATGAAAATTCTTCTGCATCCCGAGAGAGATCTGTAATGATGTAGAGGGTCGAATCTTATCACTGGAGGGATAAAAGAAAATCGATGGATAGAACAGAAAGATACCGCTATGACGATAGGGATGTACAAATTGATTGACCGCAGAGAGTGATGAGTACAATCGAAGGTCATCACGGAGCGACACAAGCAGTGAGAAACGCGGATCGATAGCCGAGAAGGACCCCCCGCCCGAACGACTGGTGTCGTTCAATCGGGCGGGTTCCTTCCCAATGAACGACGTAGCCCGAGCACCCACCTCTGCCAGAACGGATGGAGCTAGGCGCCATTGATCTTGTACGTACACTGATAGCTCCCACGGAGAGAACTCCCCAAACGACATGGGTGCGATCTGGCTCGAGAACTCACTGATTCTCCCGGCCATCCAGTGGCGTATCAGCTCAACGCCAGCGAGCACCGTGTGATATTCATCGTAGAAATACTCGGCGTGGGCGCGGATGGCAGCATCTTTGATGACATAATCGGAAAGAAACGTTTCGTGGGAACTCTGGATTCCTTCCAGACGGTGCTCTACATTGAAACCATAGCGTGTGTAAATTGCAGAGGTGGAGAAAAAGAGCGAAGGGGATACCACGCCCATCCATCGCAGGTTTGCAGCGGCATTTCCCCAGCGGACGGAATTAGTCAGGCGATCGCCGCTTTGATTGCCAATGTCGTTCTCGTATGTATCCACCCCAAAATATCCGCCCAACGAGAGCCGCTGATTTTGGGAAGGGCGATAAGACAACTTTGCCATCAGCTCGGAGGAATTCAAATCGCTTGGTGTTTCCTCTGTCCGATACCGTGGGAAGAAGATGTCGGGATAGCCTTGCCTTCCGGAAATCAAGAAGGTCGTTCGTTTCAAGACAGGCCCTTCAAGCAAAAGATTCGAGCCGAGCGATCCGATTGCTGCAGAACCTCGAAGCTTCTTCTCGGCTCCATCCCGAAGTAGGACATCAAGAATGCCACCGATTCGTCCGCCGTAATACGGGGGAACACCGCCTGCGATGACCTGCACATCTCGTAACGCATCGCCGTTGAATGTGCTCATCACGCTGCCAAAGTGGAGCGGATTGTAGATTCGTGCGCCTTCAAGAAAATACTGGTTGTGATCCGACGATGTCGCGCGAATGTATACTCCCTGCGAAATTCCCTCTGATGCGGAGAACGCAGACCGGCGTCCCTCGACGGTGATTTCTGGATGCACGATCTGCTGCTCGAGCACTACAAAGTCGCGTACAATGGCCGAACCCGGCGGGATGTTCACTGGCACGTTGAGTGGTTGATAGCCGAGACGACGAACATGGAGAATGTAATTCCCTGGCTGAATATTACGGAGCGAAAAGAACCCAAACTGGTTTGTCGAACACCAGCGATAGACCTTTGTCAGCCCATCACCGATCTCCGGAGACTCTGTCGGTTCGGCGAAAAGGACGACATCTGCGCCGATCACCGCTTCTCTTGTAAGAGAGTCTCTGATTGTACCAGCGAATGTGGCCCTCGGTGCCTCTGGCCTGGCTTCGACTTTCTCGAGTTTCTGCAAAAGGATTTGTTCCCCGACCGTTTTCCAGACAAGTCCCTGTCCTTCGATCACTTTTCTCAGGGCTTCTTCGAAAGTGCAGTCATCACACCTCGCGTTGACCCGTTTTCCGGCTACGTCCTTGTCGAGATAGATCAAGGGAACTGCATACCATCTCAGCAAGGAATCGAGTGCTGCCCGAAGCTCCACGTTACGGAAGTGGAAGGAGAGAGCCTGCCCACGCTCCTGCGCAGTGCCTACATGTCCGATCGCACAGAGGAGGCTAATGAACAGTGTACGCGTAACCGTCATACGTGAATTTCTTCCGAGTAAGTTCGCATAATGCAGTCAGTGCAGCTTCTGCGCTTCCAGCATCTAGAATCCCCGTGATGATCTTCTCGCCAAGTTCTGGGTCATGAATGGCGATTGTGACATCAAATCGCATCTCAATCTCACGGACTGCTTCCAAGAAAGACGTTCTGTTCAGGAACAGTTTCCCGTGCATCCATCCCGGATACTCCGGAGACGGTATGTCTCCGATTCGTCTGGGGAAATCGTTGTGTGGTACAAGCGCCATCTGATGTTGTCTCAGCAGCAGCGTGCTGTCTTTTCCATCTTTAACCGCGCTGACATTCACCATCCCGCTGATCACCGCAACCTCGAGCGCCCCCCCGCGCGCTCGAAGGTTGAATTCGGTTCCCATCACCTCGACCTCAGCGTACTCTGTCGAGACGATGAATCGGGTTTCGCCATGTTGAACCCGGAAGTACGCTTCTCCCGCCAGCAAGACTCGCCGCGGCTTCTGCGCTTCCAGTTTGGTCTTGACCAGCTTCGTCGTATGATTGAGGGTGACCCGGGAGCCGTCATCGAGAACGACCTCCTTTTGTTCTCCCCTTCCTGTCACGATCGTATCCAAGGAGACTTTAGATGAAGAGGATGAGAAATAAAAGTAAAGGCCAAGGAACGCAACGACAATGCCTGCGAATCCGAGCGCAAAGCGAGGTACGAGCCGGGATTTTCTTAGAGCAACCTCAGCCTCGCGTTGTGTTATGGCTCGTTGAAGATGCAGCCATTGCTGATGAGTTTCGGGGTCGATGCCGCTCAGGCGGGAGAAGCTTCTGTCAAGAATCTCGTTGAAGGTAGCCTCTTCCATCTGTTGCCCGCTGCGGATGTGGAGAAGCGATTGAAGTTTCTGAAAGAATTGACTCATGTGATTCCCCTTTATGGGATGTCTTTTCAAGCCCTGGTCGTACTACACATATAACGATTGTGTCCCCGGTTACCCCTAAGCGCACAAACAAGAATTGCCCATATTTCTCTGCGACGCTTGCCTTTTCCTATCCTTGAGACAGTCATTGAGCGCGGGCATTTGAATTGCAGTCTGCCGTGACAATGACCCCCGCCTTGTGCCTGCTGAAGTTTGTTTCTGTGCTTGTAATTGGTAAATTACCCTACGAAGAGCCCCCGCATGCAAGAGGCCGACACAAGACTGATTGAACGCTTGCGCACTTCGGACCAGGAGGCATTCCGACTTCTGTTCGAAAAGTACCAGCCGACGCTGTTTCGGATCGTTTTGCACAGTTCTTATGATGCTGACAGTGCTCACGACATCGTTCAAGAAACGTTTATACGCGTATGGAATCACCGCGCTTCGCTTCAGCCTAATCTTCCGTTCCTTGCCTACCTCTTTCGCATCAGCGGAAACCTGATGCGGGATCGTGCGAAACATCTTGCCGTGCGTCGAAAGGTTCAGCCTGAGTTTCTCGGCAACTTAAGACCCGCGGAGGGTGATCCGGAGAAATCGTTGGAAGTGAAAATGCTCGAGGAGCAACTCAGGGAGCTGGTCAACACAAAATTGCCGGCAAAGTGTCGGGAGGTTTTTCTGCTCAGCAGAATGGAGGAGATGTCAAATGCGGAGATCAGTGAACATCTGGGGATTAGCGTAAAAACCGTTGAAAATCAGATCACACGGGCGCTGAAAATCCTGAGAAAGCATCTGCGAAGGTATTTGGAAAAAGGAAAGACAGAAGGTTGACTGAGTAGGTTCAGAGTTCCTTCTCACCGTTTCTCTTCTTTGTCCCTCTCCAGAGCGTTCTTCCATTCATACTACAGAAGGTCGCCGCTACAACGCTCAACTTCTTCAATCTATTTCTCTCGTACTGTATGTACATGAATTGTGCGTCCGATTCAATCGCGTCTGCGAACTCTCTTTTCTTTCCATCAGAGAAAAACAATCGATCTTCCTTTTTGCCATCTTTGACCGCGGTGCCAGTGACTACGGGTGAGGTCCTGAGAAAACGACACTCGACCTCAGGGACGCGCTCCAAGTATGGAAAGACCAGCACGCCAAACCTGTTCTTCTCGACGTCCGTGGAGGCCATTTTCTGAAATGAGATGTAGTTGATCTTTCGGAAGGCCTCCTTCTCGTCAGGCAGCCCGGAAAGGCTTGCCATCCCTTCGCTCTTGATTCTTTTTACTGAGCCAGAAGAACCATCAGCAGGGAGCAGGAGGAATCCTGGAGACTCCTTCGATCGATAGCCACCTTTGTACTCCTCCAGCATCAAGGAAGAATGGAACAACCAGTCTAATTTCTGTCCGCCTTCTCTGGAATCAATTTCATCGTAAATCACCCAGTAGCATGGCTTCACGAAAACGACGTGCCGGCGGTTTCTGACTCCCCAACTTTTCTCGTATCCCGAATGACTCGCGGCGAAGTAGTCAATGAACTGCTGCGCCGCCCAAATCACATCCTTGCCTTCTGCCTCACCACGATCGATACTGGTATCGTTCACCATTACCATGTTGTGCGAAGGAGTCGCTCGGTACCAACTCAAGTGCAATTCATCGTCATAGCCCCTTGGGCCAATGCCCGCGTCTACAGCAATTGCTTTGCCGTGGGCGTAGATCTCAAAGTCTAAAATATCGTAATGATGATGGTTTGCCGGTGGACCGTAGTTGATGATCATCATCAATGCGTCCTCCGTCCATCCGCTTCTCATCACTGCAAATCGAGAATCGGCGAGATTCACTGAGGTCACTTTGGGGAGCGCTGGTTTGGTCACCAAGTCCATTCTCTGTTGTTCTGAAAGGAGTGGCCAAATCGGTCTCAGAAAGTCTCCGCGGTTGAGTTCCTTCCCGTGCTTGTACACAAAGTCCACCACGCTGCTGCGGAAGCTGTCGTTGAAGGGACAGTTCGTTCCTAACGGCGACATTGTAAGCACGTTGAACTCGACCATTTTTTCTAACAGCGTGCGATACTTGGCGACGTAGCTCTTCTCCCTGGCAATATGTTGGAACAACAAAAGGTAACGGTAAAAATGGTTGAAGACGCCGTAGCCGTAACCCGGTGTCCGCTCGAGGTACCCCCCATCCTCGTATACATCTCTTTGCATGTGTTCTTCCATTACTTTTCTTGCCGCATCGAGCCAGCTGCGTGACTCCTTGAACTCAGGAAAGGTCAGTGCTAGGTACACCTCACTTATAGCACTGTGAATCGGCCAGTTGTACGGATGATAAGGGTTGCGCTTCAGCGCTTCGGCAAGCCATCGACCTGATCCAAGCAATGTTTTCAATATCCGAGTTCTTGTCTCCAGCTTTAACTCACGAGCATTTTTAAAAAGACGGAGTGCATCGATGAACATCGGCAGGCGTGCCGCGATGCCAAGTTCGTACCATACGACATCAAACTGTGGCAAGGTGTTCGTGATACCACCCCGCTGCTCGTACCATTGATTGAACATCGCATCGAATGCTTCCACGCAACGCTCGTCGCCCGTCAGCATATAGGCAGACGTGAGATGATACCCCCATCCCCAATAATGGAAACCGTACTTCCCAGATTCCCCGAAGTTGTAGTTGAAATCAATTGCCTTGTTGAACTTGAAGTGGCCCGTGCGATAAGGGATCTTGTAATCGACGACGTCCTCTGCATGTCGCATCAGAATGTTGTACCTCGCGGTATCAGCCCTCATGAGAGCGCGGTATTCATCGACAGTGATGAAAGCCCTTTCATCAGACTGACTGTATCCGTAATAGCGATCATTATGTGCCTTTCGAGCCTTCTCTGTAATGAACGCCTCAATGGCCTCAGCATCTATTTTAGGATCTTTAGGTGCCCCCTTCTGTCCAAGCACCATTCTCCAATCGATCGACTCACACAGCTCCGCATCAGAGATATCGGCGATTTTCCTTTTAAAGTAGTCAGGCTCAAGGTTATTTGGATGCCATTCGGAGAGAGAAAGCTTCGGCGGCAATTTCTTGAAGTTCTTCAGCTCGTACTCTTCTCCGCAGAGCGGGCAGAGTTTGTTGCCATTTCGCTCCGTGATTGACCAAGGGACAAACCGTTTCTGAGGAAGCTTTCGTTTTTGTTTGGGTAGTGGAGTTACCATAGTCGAAGAAAGGAAAACGGTGAAACAGAAAGTTAGAATACGGCGAGTCATTAGATTTCCTGTACCCGCTGGTAAAATTCTGGCGAGTTTAATCCAGTTTCACGTCGCTGCACGGCCGCGCTTGTCGATAAACACAATCTTTCCGACTTCGCAGTCTGTGCATCGGCTCTCAACACAATAAAATTTGTACAGCTGGATGGCTCCTTGCTGGAAATAGGCAGAGGTAAAGGGAAGACGGGTCTTCAGTAGTTGGGATTGCATCGTGACGAGGACTGAGTTCGGGGCAGAGGGGGGAAACTGCTGGTACAGACTCAAGGCTGCCGAGCGGACGCTGGAGTCTTTGAAAATCCTCGCATAGAAAAGCACAACCGGAACGACCGTGTTCAAGATCAGGTCGTCAATGCGTTCATGCCCGAGCAACTTTTTCGTGGGTCGGTGTGGCTTGCCCTCAAAGGTGTAATGTTGCGTCCAGAAACCTGCTGCTTCGGTGGAAAAGAGGGAGCGGATCTTCTCGAGTTTCTCTTTCTCTGGGGCAGTATCAGACTTGAGGATCTGCATAATCTTTCGGAGCAAACCTTCGCCGGTGAATTTCTCGAGTAGGAAGCTCATTGCAGCCAGTCGGACCGTCGGGAAATTTTGTGGACGTAGCCGGAAAAACTGCCAGTCCGCCTCATGACAAAGTTCTCGGCGATATCTTTTCCGAAAGCCTGTCCATGCTTTCCGCAGAGAAGCCAGATAGTTTCGAGCAACAGGATTCTCCACTCGTTTCCGTGGAGTTAAGAGTCCGGCGGCGCCAAAGAGCATTGCTTGAATGTTGAGGATCGCAGATTCTCCATCCCCTTGTTCTTGACGGATGAATTCGAGCGTAAGGTTTCGTGCGAGACGCAAGAATGGCTCCTGGTTCTTCGAATAGCCCAAACCTTCCATAATCCCTTCGTAGAGAAGTTGTTCCCAGAAGATCTTCCTGGAAAAATCTTTCTGTGTGTATTCCTTCACCGGCGGCGGAAGCTCCGACGGGTCGTCATAGTAGCGTGGATACGGTTCTTTGACGATGAGGCGATGCTCATCGACGATCTCCTTCAGGCGTTCCTCGAACTTTCTGATTTTCAACTCGATGCGTTCAACAGCAAGTTTGCCCAGCCAGCTGCGGATGATACTTGAGTCGACGTCATCATTGCGTTCATAGCATGGGATGGTCTGGATTCTCTCTCGGCGCTCATCAAGAATCGCCTGTTGCCAGACGAAGCGAAGAGGTTCTGTGAGAAAAGGCTCAAGGACGAGTGTCGGAATCTGTCGGCCGCTTCTTGTTTTCGGTGGTGCAAGGAGCGCACGGCGCGGATGCCAGCGGAGGACGACGTGAAGGATCACACGGTTGTACTTTGGGTCATCGGAATGGTAGTGCTTCTGCCAGTCTCTGAGATCTTGGTGGATCTCGACGTCTCCACTATACGTCGTCGTCCCGATGCGGACTTTCGCATCCCGGAAGTCTGGTCCCGCATCTCGATTGGGTAGCCCAAGGTCAAGGATTTCCAACCGACGGCCATCGAGAGATTTCAGCTCTGTGAGGTCAAGATATTGGTTCTTCCAAATGAAGTGGAGGAAGCGCTCATGGATGTGCCGTGGTGTTCGCATGGCACGCGAGCAAGAATGGTCTGGAACTAAGGGTTAAAAGAATTTCTCTCGGTACCTGTTGATCGCGTCGCGGAGTTTGAGAGCTGCGGTCCGAGCAGCTTCAGCGAAACCCTCACCTGAAGATGCATAGAGAACTGCCCGACTGGAGGAGATAATCGCGAGCTCGCCGTTCTCGTCGCAGCCGTAGCGGACGGCCGCCTCGAGGTCGCCGCGCTGTGCACCGACCCCGGGGAGAAGGAACGGCAGCGTCGGTGCAAGCTCTCTCAACCGTTTAAGGACTTTGGGATACGTTGTTCCTCCTACGATCCCACAATTGCTCTTCTTATTCCATTGATGGATCTTCTGGACAACCTTTTCGTAGAGGGGCTTTCCATTGACCCTCAGGAACTGAAAGTCCTTCGCACCTGGGTTCGATGTGACCGTCAGAATAAAAGCGCATTGCTCTTTTCGCTTCAGGAAAGGTTCCACAGAGTCCTCGCCCAAATACGGATTCACCGTTGCCGCATCGAATTCATAGTCCTCAAGAATCAGTTTCGCGTAACGCTCGGCAGAATTGCCGATGTCCCCCTTCTTTCCGTCCCCAAACGTGATGATCTCATCTGGAATACGAGCAAGGGTTTGGTGAACCGTGTACCACCCATGCTCTCCCACGACTTCGTAGAATGCGAGGTTGATCTTGTACGCGCAGACGATGTCTTTCGTGGCGTCGATGATGCGGCGGTTGAACTCATACTGCGGGTCATTGTACGAGTAGAGAAACTCCGGGACTTTCATCGGGTCGGTGTCCAGGCCGATGCAGAGGAGACTGTTGCGCTTGCGCTGGATGCGGCGGAGTTTTTCGGTGAAGAGCATACTGACAGACCGTCTACCTAAAATTCTTCCACATCATTGACTCAATCGGCTTCTCATTCCGCTTCGTGTACTTCGCCGTTCGCTTCCGTCGATACGTCGTCCCGACCTCTCCCGAGACTTCAAAGTAAATGAGCTGGCCGATTGGCATACCGGCATAGATCCTCACGGGCTGCTTCACGGAAATTTCCAGTGTCCAGTAGTTACAGTAACCGATGTCGCCTTTCCCGGCTGTTGCATGGATATCGATTCCGAGCCGACCGATGCTGCTCTTGCCTTCGAGGAATGGCACATGACGATGTGTTTCGGTGTACTCCATCGTGGCCCCAAGATAAAGGCGATTCGGGAAAAGGACAATTCCCTCGTGAGGGATCTCAATGTAATCCACTTTGTTGTGCTGGCGGCAGTCGAGAAGATCATCCTTGTATACTGCGAGCCACTTGCCGAGGTGGACGTCGTAGCTGTTCGAGCCAAGGTACGTTCGGTCAAATGGCTCGATGACGATTGTGCCCTTTTTGATCTCTTGGAGTATTCTCTTGTCGGTAAGGATCATTGGAAACGGAAATGAGGGTAGAGGGAATTTAAAAGTTTCTTCCTCAAATGCAACAACTTTTCATTCAACTTCGCCAGAATGAGAGGAACAAACTCAGCAAAATAATCAGAAACACAGCAATGGAGATGAACATAAAGGAGGCGTCCCTTTGAAGAGCAAACGAGACAATGGCGATGACAACTCTTAGGATGGGTGTGAGCAAGAGAGTGAAGATTCCCAGATAGAACAAGAGAAAAGGGTCGAGGAGACGTGTGAAGAATGCACGGTCAAACCGGAAGAGCGAGAGAAAATGCTCAGCAGAAGGATGGACAGATGGATGGGAGAGGACTTCGGGATGGAGGAGTGCCACGATAAAGCCCCCGATCAGAAAAAGGCTACTGACGATCACCCCGAGGCGGAGTGCTCTACTGATCAACCGTTCCATTGACCGATCATCCAAGGAAGAGCTCATGTTAGCGAAGGAACATTTCTATGGCTAAGAAAAGAAGAACTCCGGTAAAGATATACGCGATCGTTCGCCCATGAAGTCGTGCGCTAAGGGCTGTCCCGGCCCATGACCCGAGGAGCACGCCGAGGATTGCCGCAGAGGTAATCACGGGATGTATCCTATCATGCGCGTAGTAGATGAAGGCACTCGCAACCGCGGTGACGCCGATCATCAAATTACTCGTCGCCGTTGCCGCTTTCATCGGTACGCCACAGAAGAGATTCATCGCAGGGACTTTCATGATTCCGCCCCCGATGCCGAGCAGTCCAGAGAGATTCCCTGCAATGAAAGAGACGGAAAGGCCGGCTGGCAAGCGGCGGACCGTGTATTTCACTTCCTGATTTGTCGCAGGATCGAAGTACTGGCCATTGATCCACCCTCCTCGGAACTCTGTTGAAGCTTCTTTCTGGCGACTTTTTCGAACCATGAGAAGGGAAACAAAGACCAGAAGAGCACCAAAGATTCTTGAGAGCGTAGTGGCACTTAACGCGTTGGCGGTGAATCCTCCGATAATTGCACCGAGCGTTGTGGTTGTTTCCAGAACCATCCCGAGGCGCACGTTCGCAAATCTCCGGTCGACATTCACGGAAGCTGCAGTGCTCGACGTGGCGATAACACAGACGATGCTCGTTGCGATTGCCTGGTGGATGGGAATCTTTAAGAACAGAACGAAGTACGGGATGAGAAAGATCCCCCCACCAATACCAAGAAGGGCGCCGAGAAGTCCAGCGATGGACCCGCCGAAGAGGATGAGAAGGAAAGAAGTCAAGCTCATCGATTGGGAGAGTTTTCTTTGATGGAGGGGGTTGCCTGGCGGGCGTCGCTTCCAACAATTCGCACGAACTTTTTGGGCAACCTAGAAAGCATCAGATCACTAGACCCGGCCGACAAGCGGCAATGTTGGACTTTTCGGGAGCGCTTCTAGGGGGATGTAGTTTCCTCACTGAGTTCCTTCCACCGCTGGGCGAATTCTCGCAGGCGCTTGTCCACAAGGTCGTTGATTGTCCCCGGTTCGAACATCCCATTCTTCTGTCTTTTTCCCGCCTTCACTCCCGTGAGAATCTCGATGCCCTCGTCGATTGTCTTCACAGGATAAACATGGAACTTCCCTGCTCTCACGGCCTCGACAACTTCGTGGCGAAGCATCAGGTCCTTGATATTTTGGTATGGAATGATCACCCCCTGTGTTCCCGTCAGTCCTTTGGCTTTGCAGACGCTATAGAAGCCCTCGATTTTCTCGTTCACTCCCCCAATCGGCTGCACCTCACCATTCTGATTCACGGAGCCGGTAACAGCGATATCCTGTCGGAGGGGAACACCAGAGAGGCTCGAGAGAATTGCATAGACCTCCGTGGAGGAGGCACTGTCTCCATCCACACCGCTGTACGACTGCTCGAAACAGATGCTGGCGCTCATGACGAGGGGTTTGTCCTGTGCGTACCGTCCTCGGAGAAATCCAGCGAGGATGGCGACCCCCTTGTTATGGGTGCGACCACTGAGTTCAGCTTCTCGTTCGATGTTGATCACCCCGGATCGGCCAAGCGCTGTTCTGGCTGTAATGCGCGAAGGCTTCCCAAAAGCGTATTCACCTAGGTCATAAACAGAAAGTCCATTCACTTGGCCGGTCTTTGCCCCCTCTGTGTCGATGAAAATCGTTCCGTTCGTAATCAACTCTTGAATTTTTTCCTCAATCAGGTTCACACGCTCAATTCGCTCATCGATCGCTTTCAATACATGCTTTCGTGAGACCGTCTTGCTCTTTTCCTTCTCCGCCCAATAGGTTGCTTCTCGGATCACATCGGCGATGACGTTGAATCGGGTGGAGAGTTTTGATTGACGACCTGCAAGGCGGGCGCCAAACTCGATGATTTCTGCCACTCCTGTCTTGTCGAACGGTTTCAGTTTCTCGTCGTCAGAAATCATTTTGATAAATTCTGTATAGCTGGAAATCGCCTCAGCCTTTTTTGGCATTTCGACATCAAAATCGGCGCGGACTTTGAAGATCTTCTTGAAATCATCGTCACGGCTATAGAGAAGGTGGTAAATCTCGGCATCGCCGATCATGAGAACTTTCAAATGGATGTCGATCGGCTCCGGTTTCAAGCCCGTGGGAGCAAATGCATAAAATGGGTCGTAAGTGTGAATCTCCACCTTCTCGTGGCGAAGCGTTCGTTTGAGATCAGGCCAGACGCCGGGTTCGAGGAGGGCATCAAGTGCATTGAGAACAAGATAACCCCCATCCGCCTGGAGAAGTGAGCCCGCCTTGATCTGCATGAAGTTCGTTCTCCATAGCCCTCCTTTTTCCATAATCCGCTCGATGGTTCCAAAGAGATTCCGATACTTCGGGTTCGTCTCGATCACAATCGGAACCCCTTTTGTGGATGAGTTGTCCACGAGAACGTTCACCTGATATTCCAAGAATTGTTCTTCCTCGGCTGCGCTGGGCTTCGGGAACGGAGGCGGTTCGGAGGGTTGCTCCTCCTTCTTGAAACGGGCGAGATTGCTCATGATGTGCTCTTGAGCATCGTCCAAATAGGAGTGAAGCTTCGGGTTATCGTACCGGGCTTTGATGGCATCAATGTTTTCCTTGACGAGTGGAAGGGCGCTGCGTCTATCCAGATCCTCGAATGATTCACGCGCCTTCCGCTCGATGTTTCTCATCTCCCGGAACACCGACTCCATTTGTGAATCAAGAGCGGCATGGATCTCCGTCATTGTCTTATATTGGTCTTCAGGAAATTCTCCCTTTTCCACCATTTGCCTGACTTGATCGATACTGACGGGCTGGCCG
>JBBIJH010000046.1:0-17991 GCA_037446075.1 Ignavibacteriales bacterium | reverse complement strand
TGTAGGCATCCCGGTTTTTCTCGCCTTTGGGCATCGGGAACACGACATGCTCGCAAGCCCAGAAGTACCAGTTGGCAATTTCCTGATAGAACTGTTTGGTGACCTTCTCCACATCGAACGCTTTTTGCCACTCTTCCGTCCAGCGGGAAGTGTCGTCCGGCATTCTCAGCGCGGGCAGGTTGAACTCGCAGAGCGTGCGGATCGGTTCATCGGGCGACCAGGAGAAGCGGACGATTTTGGCGCGTTCGGGCTTCTCACCGCGGAAGTGCGCAAAGCTGAACTCCTGATTCTTCGTGGAGCAGATGAAGAGCAGATTCTCGTGCCTCCACGCGGGAAGGTTCGAGTCGCGGCGGCGTTTGGGGACGAGTCCGCGCAGAATTTGCCGCAGCGCGGTTTGGTACACTCGTCCGTCGGCAAACTCAACGAGGAAGATTCCCCAAGGTTGTTTATCATGCATCGGGCGCAGTTGCTTCACCGTTCCGCCGGCGAGTTTCTGTCTGGCGGGATCGCTCAGGCGCAGTTCATCCGCAGTCCAGTCGAACGTTACCTCGTCGGGCGTCGGGTCGGGCGGCAGTTGCCAGCCGAGGTCGCGCTCGAGGAACTGCAGAAGAGTTTGCCGGTCGCGAATGGAACGCACGGCGTGTTCGGTGACGGACTTGTTCATAGTCAATTCCTGCGTGTCTTGTACACGACTTTTGGCTCCTCCACGCCGAACCCGATGCGCCGTTTCGGCGGCGGCTCCGCTGGTGTCATCAGTTGCCGGATTGCCTCGAACACGACCGCAAACTGCTTGTCGTATTTCTTTTCCAACTCTTCCAATTTCCGCGCAAGGTCTTTGTGCGTCGCGAGCATCTCACGCAGTCGCACGAACGCACGCATGATTTCGATGTTGACCTGCACAGCGCGCTTACTGCGCAGAACGCTGGAAAGCATCGCAACGCCTTGTTCGGTGAAGGCGTAAGGCAAGTATTTGGCATGTTCGCCTCGCTTTAAGGTGCCAAAATGGTACCTTAAAGATGAGTATTCCTCCTGCGTCAGTTGAAACATGAAGTCATCAGGAAAGCGGTCACGATTTCTCTTCACCGCACGTTTCAGCGCTTTGGTTTCCACCTCGTAGAGTTCAGCAAGATGAAAGTCCAGCATCACCTTCTGTCCTCGGATGAGGAAAATCTTCTTTTCAATGATTTCGGGAACGATCAATGATTGCCTCATCGATCTGTCTCCTCATGTTGAACGTGATTGCACTATCTCATAATGGATGCAGTCATCCGCGCCTCCGGGGCGCTCTGTACACGACTTCCGGCTCCTCCACGCCAAACCCGATCCGTCGTTTCGGCGGCGGCTCAGACGGTGTCATCAGTTGTCGGATGGCTTCGAACACGACAGCAAACTGCTTGTCGTATTTCTTTTCCAACTCTTCCAATTTCCGCGCGAGGTCTTTATGTGTTGCAAGCATCTCGCGCAGGCGCACGAACGCACGCATGATTGCGATGTTGACCTGAACAGCGCGCTTGCTGCGCAGGACGCTGGAAAGCATGGCAACGCCTTGCTCGGTAAATGCCAACGGTGGATACCTTCTCCCACCCCAACTTGAGGTGCCAAAATGGTACCTCAAGTTCTCCACTTCGGCTGCGGTAAGTTCAAAACAGAAGTCATCAGGAAACCGCTCAGAATTTCTCTTCACCGCACGCTTCAGCGCTTTGGTTTCTACCTCGTAGAGTTCAGCAAGATGAAAGTCCAGCATCACCTTCTGTCCTCGGATGAGGAAAATCTTCTTTTCAATGATTTCGGGAACGATCAATGATTGCCTCATCGATCTGTCTCCTCATGTTGAACGTGATTGCACTATCTCATAATGGATGCAGTCATCCGCGCCTCCGGCGTGCCCTGTATGGGACTTTCGGTTCTTCCACCCCAACTTGATGTCACAAAATGTGATTTCAAGATCTCAAACTCATCCGGTGTAAGTTGGAACATGAAATCTTCAGGAAATCTCTCTCGATTCCTTCGAACGGCCTGCATGAGAGCTCTGTGTTCGACTTCGTAAAGCGCAGCAAGATCAATGCTAAGCATGACCTTCTGTCCTCGAATGAGAAAAATCTTCTTTTCGATGACTTCGGGAACGATCAACGAATGTTTCATGAGCAGTCTCCTTACGTTGTGGATTCGTTCGTTCCACTCTTGCACATCCCTGTTGTAGGGATCAATCAGTTCCTGGGTACGCCACTGTTGGTGCGGCAGGTTGGGATAACGCGTCATACCACCTCCATCCAGCACACCAGCGTGGCTTTTTCGCCGGCCAGCGCCTGGCGATTGCGCAGTTCGGCATTCACTTTCTTCTGCTCGATCAGCTTGAGGCTTGCGCGGAGTTCATCTTTTGTTTTCTCGACGATGCGTGGAGTCTCAGGCTTCGACTCGATGATGGCATGGATGGCGTCGAGGTCCTCAAGCACATCTTCCGTCCCGAAGCGGTGGAAATACCACCGGCACTCGCCGGGCACTTCGCGCTCGAGGCCCTGTTCGTCTTTGACTTTGCGCGAAGGGAAGCGATAGGCGGCAAAGACTCCCGAAGGTTGTTGCTGAGGGGAACGCTTGCCCGAGAAGAGACGCTTCGGCAGTCGCGGCAATTCTTCCCCAAGCGCCGGATACTTTTGCAGGATTTCCGTCAGCAGAAGATGCAAACGCTCATCAGAGCTACGGATTCCCTCAAATCCAATGTTGAAGTTCCGAAGTGCCTCAAATTCATCTTCAGGGGTAAGCAGCTTCTCGCCCTCAATCCCGAGCGTCTTGGAGATGCGGAGGACTTTTCCAGCGACCCTTTGATACAGACCGAGAAGCTCATCGAGCTTATCGGGCGGAAGGAAATTCCAGAAGCGGATGACGTTCTTCTCTCGCCCAAGTTTTTTCTCGATGGCAGGGTCGAGCCGGCGATCCACGCGCCCGATGCGCTGCATTAGCCGAACTGGATTCCAATGAAGGTCATAGTTGATCAGAAGATTTGCATCCTGCAAGTTGAGGCCTTCGGAGAGAACGTCGGTGGAAATGAGAATGTCAATCGGATCGCGAAGGTAGTCCTGCAGTTCAGCGTCATCACAGTTGTAGTATGGGGCGAACCGCTTGATCACCCTTTCACGATCTTTCTTGGAGGTGCTGTCAAGCTCCTCTACGCGCTCCAACCCTCGCTTGAGCAATTCCCGCCATAGGTACCTGGCGGTGTCGCGGTACTGAGTGAACACAACCACTTTCTTGCCACGTAACTCATTTGACTGAAGGAGCGAAATGAGAGCGTGCAGCTTATCGTCTGTTTTTTCTGTCAGTTTGCCAGAAATGTCATTCAGGAACTCCGCAAGACTATCCAGATCGCGACGCACGCTTGCAAGCATTGCATCGACATGAAATTCCTCTGGCGAAAGTGACTCCCGTGGAGGGGGCAGAATATCATCTTCTTCTACTTCGTCTTCGGCTTCAAGGAGAAAACGCTCCCGCCAATGATTTTCTATCCTATTCCAGAAATCCTCGTGCTGCTCTTTCCACCGATCCCATTCACCTTCGGGCGCATGGTGCCGATAGAATCGAGCAAGTTTGCGCACGAGATCTTCAAGTGAAGCCTCGAACGCCTTGTACGATGATTCCATCCTCTTTAGCAGCGTCGCACGGATGAGAGTTATAACTTGAACCTCACGATTCCTGATCTGGGGCCGAATCTTCGTCTCGTCTCTCCGATAACTTTCCGGGTTGTAGAGTGCTAATTCGACAAAGGGATTCTCACGATCGAACGCTGCTTTGATCCTATAAAAGAGATCACCGTAGACTTTCGCTAACTGATATTCTGCGACGACCGGTGGAAGACGCTCAGGAAAATAAAAGCCGTCTTGCTCTTGTTGAGAGAAGAACTGGCGTGCATAGCTGCGGATGCGCTGGATCACCACATGTTGAAAGAGCTTGTCATCGCGCAAGACCCGTTCTGCCTGAGCAAGGATCTCTTCAGGATAGAGATTTTCTTCACCATTCTGCCGCTTCTCCGATTCTATTTTCACCTCAACTGCTTTCTCCAAGCGCACAAAGTGGTATCGAGTGTCGCTGATCCCGATCTTCTGAAAGTAGCCACGGTTCTTCCCAGTAATGTACTCAATGATATGTAACAGATCGAACAGAGAATTGTTGACCGGTGTGGCTGTCAGAAGGAAGGTCTGTTTTCTCTTGTTATTGTGTTTGAGCACTTCAAAGAGCTTTTCGCTTCGTTGTGCATTTGGTGTCCGGAAGTGATGCGCTTCGTCCACAAGGATCACGTCTGCTTCTTCTTGGATACAAATCAGGTCTTCGCGGACCTCCTCATTGTCTCGAGGAAGGTCGGTATGGTTCAAGACAATGATCTGCGTAGAAAATCCTCTACCACGCCTGTACTTGAAGAAACGCCGTAATCGGTTCTCCCACACACTCTCCCGCGCAGACTTGGGGACAATAAGTGCGATCCTCTTCCGATCGTGGAGAAATCGCTCAATCAGCATGAGTCCGATATATGTCTTTCCGAAGCCAACCCCGTCGCAGATGAGCGCGCCGCCCCACTCGGCGGCAATCTTCAGCGCCTGCCGATACCCTCGGCGCTGCAGTTCATCCAGCATCGGATAGATTTTGGATTGGCTCTCCTCCCACGTTGTTGCCGGAAGTTCTTTGCCGGCGAAATACTCGTACAGCGCTTTCGCATAGACTTCAAAGGGCAAATACAGCTTCAGGTGAGGTTCAATAACCCGGAGGAGCTCTTCTTTCACCTCTTCCGCTTCCTGCCAGTGCTGTTCGTACCAATCCCACAGCGCCTTCAACTGGTGTTGCTCGGTGGTGAGAAGATTCAGTTCCACGTTGCGGCAGAGTCCCGGCTCGGTAAAGTTGCTCGATCCGATGATGCCGTAGTTCGACAGATGCGGCGGCTTCATCTTCATGAGCATAGCTTTGGAGTGGAACTTCGCCCGGGTGTAGACCTTAGCTTGGATTTTGCCCTCCGACAATGCTTGTCGGATAGAGGCGAGACCCCTTAAAGAGTCGTCCTTCTCTTTTTCCCGTTCAATGCTATCTTCGCTCAACTGGCGAAGGGCCTCCACAAGCTCGCTTCGTGTCCGCCTCGTTGTCTCGTCTCCCATTACTATGCGAATGTTCTTGAGTGCGTTCCAATACGAGTCCAGAGCGAGCAACGACCCTATTTCGAAATAGCCAGTGGCTACATCCAGGGTCTCCGCTTCGGGAAGGAGCCGCTTGAGGGCCTCGAGGACTGTATTTGCCTCGCGGTTGTCTAGGATGGTAGCCAGAGGTCGAGTCATGACCGGATTGAATTATGTGGCAGGCGAGTCAGTTGCAAGGAACCGTAACGCGGGTTTGTCCGCCAAAAAACACGGCGGATAGACTGAGGGCTTCGTGGCCACGGGCAGGCAGGCTTCTCCCCGGGTCTTAAGTCCCTTTAGTTGGTAGGAGTCCAACACGCAAACTCGGCTAGTGATGTGCTGTTGTCTCATCTATCCAGCTTGGAAGCCCGTGACGAATTATACCAAAAATTCTCAGAGATTCAAACCCGACGGGCTTGCCCCCTCTCGGAGCGGGCTTTTTTTCTTTTCATTCATTCCGTAATTTCCTATATTCTTGGCATTCTACTCTGTCCTCTTCTCCACCAACTAAGAGAGGCTTCATGGAAACCAATAGCACATCCACAGCTCCCAGAGTGACCAAACCTTACGTGCCGGAACAAACCAGTCTGAGAGAGCTCACTTTCAAATCGATCTTTCTTGGAGTTGTGATGGCTTGCGTTCTTGGCGCCGCGAACGCCTATCTGGGATTGCGAGCAGGGATGACGGTTTCGGCAACGTTTCCCGCCGCGGTGGTTGCAATGGCAGTGCTCCGCATCTTCAAAGGCTCGGTTCTAGAAGAGAACATCGCGCGGACAACGGCTTCTGTTGGAGAAGCCCTTGTCGCCGGGGCTATCTTTACGCTTCCAGCGTTCCTTCTTTCTGGGGTGTGGAATGAATTAAACTACTGGGAAAGCACGCTACTGATGTTGGTTGGTGGGGTAGTAGGGGTGTTGTTCATCATCATTCTCCGGAAGCCGCTTGTGCACGATTCAACGTTGCCCTATCCAGAAAGCGTCGCCTGCGCGGAGATCGTTAAGTCCGGACAGAAGGGAGAAACAGGAGCGAAATATGTTTTCAGTGCGATGGGTCTCGGCGCTCTCATCGAGCTTTTCAAGAATGCGCGTGGGATCCAGATATTCTCCGAGACCATCTCCGGCTTCCATGAATTCGCGAAGTCAAGAATTCAACTCTTCACAACTGACCGCACCCCCCTCGGCGACGCACAAACTTACTCTGGCGGAATCTTCCTTTCAAGTCCCGCTGCTTCTCCTGCTCTCGTCGGGATCGGATACATTATTGGTCCGAGGCTCGCAGCGATCGCTTTTTCCGGCGGAGTGTTTGGCTGGTGGCTTCTTATCCCGGCGGTTATGTTTTTCAATGGAGGCCTCGACAAGATTATCGAGGAGGGAAAAGATTGGGACACAATTACTGGCGCCGTGTGGTATTACCAGGTGCGTCCGATCGCCGTTGGGGCAATGCTGGTGGGGGTCATCCATACCTTGCTCCAGCTCCGTAAACCGCTGATGCAAGGAATGAGTCGGGCCGTTCGCGATGTCCATACATTCAAAGAGAACCGCGCCTCGATCTCTCGACTCGACTTCGACATTCCCTTTCACTGGGTCGTAATCAGTCTCATAGTGATGCTGATACCGGTCATTATCGTGTATTACTATTTCAGTGGAAACTTTGTCAGCGCGATTGTTGCGGGACTTGTCCTGTCGTTACTCGGTTTCCTCCTCGCGGCGGTGGCGGGGTATCTGGTCGGGGTCATGGGAGGATCGAACAATCCAATTTCCGGATTGACTCTCACTTCCCTCGTCATTACCGCGGTCCTGATGGTTGCACTTGGCGTCTCGGGGGCACACGGTGTGATGGCCGTACTGGGTGTTGCAACTGTCGTGTGCTGTGCACTCGGAATCGCAGGTGACATGCTGCAGGATTTGAAGATCGGTCAAATCCTTGGTGGGACGCCCTGGAAGATGCAAGTGAGCGAGATGATCGGCGTTGTCGGGGCATCCTTCGTGCTCGTCTGGCCGATGACGATTCTCCATCAGGGAACTCCCGGCGGTATCGGTGGTCCTACTTTGCCCGCTCCACAAGCGGGTCTGATGACTGTGATCTCGACTGGTATCGTCGGCGGGGAGATGGCGTGGCCCCTGATCCTAATGGGAGTGATGTTCTCTGTTGTGCTGATCATGCTGCGATCTCCCTCGCCCACTCTGATTGCAGTCGGGATGTATTTGCCGTTGGAAACCACTTTTGCCATTTTCGTGGGGGGTGCAATCAAACATATTCTCGACACTATCGTAAAGCGGAGAGCCCTTGGGGAAGAGGAGCGGATCAACATTGAGAATAAAGGCATCCTTCTTGCTTCAGGTCTGGTGGCGGGGGAGGCCCTCACCGGAGTCATCCTCGCCGGCCTCTATCTCGCGGCGGTTCAGCTTCCACATCTCAGCGAGAGCCCATTGCTGGGCCTCTTGGTTTTTCCGCTCCTGGCAGTGATTTTGATTTTTGTTCCGTTGAAGAATATGAGCAAGCGGGCAGAAATTTAAGAATTTCCCATGTTCCAATTCGGTGGTGAAGATGGACTCTGGCTGAACTTGAAGCGCGAACGAAATGGTTCGCTCAGCGACTTCGGTTGCTACCTATTGCCGTGCAGTGTGCAAAGCCCGCTCTAAGGCAAAGTTCATTTCTTTGTTGGGGACGGTAGAAGAAGAGGCAGACGAGATTGAACTCTGGCTTGAGAACATCATCGATGCGGGGTGGATGAAAAAGGCGCGCGTCCGGAATCTTCTGGGTAGAGTCAAGGAACAAACAGCGATCATTGCTGCATCGAGGATCACAGCGAAACCGGGCAAAGGGCATCGCCCATGAATTGGAAGTCAGCAATTGCCATTTGAAGATGTCGCCGTACCTTCACACCAAGCACTTCTCCCTGCGTACGGCACGGGACGTGGTTTTGCAAATCGTTCCGCTCGTTGCCGAACTTGTCAACCTAAAGCGGAGACTCGACGCACGCGGCTACGATCTCTACCAGCACCAATATTTCGGCGGCAGTGGGCCGAATGGAGAGAAAGCTTACCCTCCCGAACTTGAAAGGCTTGTTGCCATTGCTCAAGAGCTGGATTCGAGGGGGATTCTGATAAAAGACCTTAACAAGGGATTGATTGATTTCCCCTGTCTTCGAGAAAACGGAGAAGAGGTTTACCTTTGCTGGATGCTCGGCGAGCCTGACATCGGATACTGGCACCGAATCGCGGATGGATTCGAGGGCAGGATCTCCATCTCGGAGTTATAGCCCAATCTCAGTGAGGATATCTTTTCAGGCAGCTCTTTTCCGGTATCTGTTCTTTACGAAAGCATTCGCGTAGTGGATGCAACCCAGAACATCCTGCTTGGTGATAGCAGACTGATGGATCGCAACGACTTCAGCAGAGGAGAGGCCACTCGCGAGGAGGTCCAGAACACGATGGACGGGAATCTTCGTTCCCTTGATGACTGGTCGGCCTGAACAAACTCCCGGCCTGACTGAGATATTGTTGAAGTTGCTTTTCATCTTTCCTCTTTTTATTTAACATAAGGAAATATTAATCGGTAGTCAATGATTCTGAGTCACGACTAGCAATAGCGGCCAGAATGGCCCCTGACAGAGAGTTCAGGTGGAAACATGTCGGGTGGGAACGATTAGTCGAACCCGCGCTCATAAGAGGAGATCAAGAGCATGGGATTCCGACTAGTCTCTGAGTACAAGCCGAGTGGGGATCAGCCTGAAGCGATCCAGCAACTCACCGAGGGGATTCTCCGCGGTGACAAGTACCAAACGCTTCTTGGCGTCACGGGGAGCGGCAAGACATTCACAATCTCCAATGTGATTGCGAATGTGAACAAGCCCACGCTGGTGATGTCGCACAACAAGACTCTCGCCGCTCAGCTCTATGGTGAGTTCAAAGCTTTCTTCCCGCACGATCGGGTCGAGTTCTTCATATCCTACTACGACTACTACCAGCCAGAAGCGTATGTTCCCCAGACCGATACTTACATTGCGAAAGATGCTTCTATCAACGATGAGATCGACAGGCTGAGGTTGAAGGCGACGAGTGCGCTGTTGAGTGGGGAGAGGAACGTTATCGTCGTTGCCTCCGTAAGCTGTATCTACGGAATCGGATCGCCCGAGGAATGGATCCGCCAGTTGGTCTACGTACGGAAAGGCGAACGAATCGAGCGGAACAAGCTACTGTCTCAGCTCATCGACATCCATTATATTCGGAATGATTTTGAATTCACGCGTGGGACGTTTCGCGTACGGGGAGATGTGGTGGAAATTATCCCGGCCTATGAGGATGAAGAAGCGGTACGGATAGAATTCTTTGGGGATGAAATCGAGCGTATCTCTCTTATCAACAAGTTCACGGGTTCCGTAATCGGGCCAGTGGGGGATGTGTACATCTATCCGGCAAAGCATTTCGTAACGACTCGCCCGACTCTCGAGCGGGCACTTAAGGCTATTGAAGAAGAGTTGAATGAACGCCTCGCCGAGCTTCGTGCCCAGAACAAACTCCTCGAGGCCCAGCGGCTTGAGCAGCGCACTCGGTACGATATGGAAATGATGCGGGAGATCGGGTATTGCGCTGGAATTGAGAATTATTCTCGTCACATCAGTGGAAGAAAGCCGGGAGAGCGCCCGTACTGTTTATTCGATTACTTCCCGAAAGACTATCTCCTCGTCGTGGATGAGTCGCACGTAACCGTCCCTCAGATCGGCGGGATGTACGAGGGGGATCGGTCCCGGAAGCAGACGCTTGTCGACTATGGCTTCCGCCTGCCATCGGCGTTGGACAACCGACCACTTCGTTTTGATGAGTGGGAGCAGATGGTGAAGCAGGTCATCTTCGTAAGCGCGACACCGGGGCCATATGAACTCGAGAAGTGCAAGGGTGTCGTTGTCGAGCAGGTCATCAGGCCGACAGGGTTGGTTGATCCCGAAGTGGAAGTGCGCCCTGTCCGGACGCAGATCGACGACCTGATTGCAGAGATTCGAGAGCGGGCTAAGAAGGGCGAGCGGGTGCTCGTCACGACGCTGACGAAAAGAATGGCAGAAGACCTTGCAGAGTATCTTGACAATCTCAGGGTGAAGGTGCGCTATATCCACTCGGATATCGATGCGCTGGAGCGAGTGGAAATCCTGCGCGATCTGCGCCTGGGGGACTTCGACGTGCTCGTCGGCGTCAACCTTCTGCGCGAAGGCTTGGATCTTCCCGAGGTATCGCTCGTTGCAATCTTGGATGCGGACAAAGAGGGGTTCCTACGGTCAGAACGCTCGCTCATCCAGATCGCAGGCAGAACTGCTCGGAACATCAACGGAAAGGTACTCCTCTACGCAGATACGATCACGGGTTCAATGCGGCGGATGATCGACGAGACGAATCGGAGACGACAAAAGCAGCTCGAGTATAATGAGAAGCACGGTATCAAGCCAAAGACGATCTACAAAACTGTTGAAGAAGTGCTCGCCGCTACGGCCGTCGCTGACGTACGCGCTGGACGCGAGGAATACGGACGACGGTACAGGGTGTCTCTGGTGGCGGACTCGGTCGTGCGTTATCTGACCAAGGAGCAGCGGGAGGATTTGATTGAAGAACTTCGCTCCGAGATGGTTCAAGCAGCGAAGGATCTGGAATTCGAGCGAGCCGCGGAGTTGAGGGACGAGATCGAGAGGCTGGAGAAGATGGGGAGGAAGGAAAGATGACCTCTTGAAGCTCTCGAAGACTCTTACATCTTCCGTCCTCCTTCCCATCCTCGATTTCATCATTCCTCCCACCTGCCTCGTGTGCAGCAACAGGCTTCAGGCTGGAGAGCACACGGTTTGCAATCAATGCTGGCAGAGCGTCGAACGAGCCAATCCGGGCGACGAACTCCATCATCGGTTTCTGGAAAAGCTTTCGGTTGACGGCTTCATCGATGGTCTTGTCTCAGCCTTCTACTTTGAGAAGGACAGCAAGCTCCAAGCCATCATTCACGCTTTGAAGTACGATGGTTTCCACTCACTCGGTGTCAAAGCGGGGCGCTTGATCGGAGAAAGAATTCTAGCCGATGAAGTGCTCTCGAGGTCGGATTTCCTCATACCTGTCCCGCTTCATTCAATCAAGCATCGAGAACGAGGATACAATCAGAGTGAACACATCTGCAAAGGGATAAGCGAAATCACCGGGATACGGGCTTGCACTGACCTTCTGCATCGCAAGAAGTACACCGTCTCGCAAACCCAACTCACGCTTGATGAGCGCAAGGAGAATGTTGGAGATGCCTTCAGGATTAATATGCGAAAACGGGAGGAGATTGAAGGGCGGTCTTTCATCCTCGTTGACGACGTGATCACCACGGGCTCCACAATCACCGCGTGTGCGCGCCAGTTAAAGAATGCCGGGGCGAAGAACGTCCACGCTGCTGCGATCGCGCTCGCGAAATAATCAGGATCTCTGTCTGTCATAATATTGACTTTTTGCTGGTTGTCCCATATCTTGGCTGTGGGCGGGTCGGGTGATTGGCCGATTCTGTGCTCGCGATTTCGGCCAGAATCTTGAAGCAGACAGTGGCCGTATTTAGGAGTGTTAGGCGGCCTGCCAGAGCTGAAGAATGTACCATGGCGTGGATGAATAAGAATGGAATTCGAGATCCTCGGTGAGATCAGGGACATCGAGATAGTAGCAACAGGCCGGGGCGTGCATATCAGGCGCCTTCCGGAGCGCGCATACGGCGAAAGACGCTGGCGGAAGATGAAGGGCGTAGCAACTCTGTAAAGCTAGCGGACGGTACAATCTGGGAAGCTGACATAGACTGATTTGAACACACGGCATAGGTCGTGAAGATTTCAAAATCAAAAAGCTGATCCGATGAGCAATTTTGTGATTTGCCTCAAGAACGACAGCAACCGAGCAAGCCTGATCATAAGCAAAGTCTACCGTACGTTGCCAGATGCAGAGTCGGAATCGCACAACCTGCTCCGCGTTATTGATGAGGACAGGTCAGAGCCTGACGTCAATGTTTGCGCCTGTCGATCTCTCTGAGTTGGTCAAGCAAGCATTGACGGCAGCGGGTGTCTGAGCCGGATAATGCTGCTGCCTGGCGTGTGGATGGAGCCGACTTCGGGTTGCTCGGCGGATCATTTACATGGCTTCTCTGGATAGAAGCAATCACTGCGATACCAATGCTTTATTATGCAGTGTTCCTCAACGCTTCTCTTCTCAAGCCGTGACTGTGGATGAGGCAGCTAATCTTAATTCATGAGGTGCCGCACAAGAAACACTCAACGAAGTTCGTTGTCCTGCCTGTATCATGCTCTCGAAAGACCAAGTCACTTTCTATCATGAGAATGGATACTTGTTGGTAGAAGCTCTCCTGAGTCAGGAGGAGGCAGAATTCTACCGCAGAGAATGCCATGAGCTTGCGGAGCGCCTGAGCATTGATCCAAGGATTGATGCAACCTGGGGCAGTGCGCGTGAGGCGATGGCGCAAGCGCAAGAAACGAAAGTCCTCCACTGCCACAATGTCCAATTCTACTCCGCCTCGTTTAGTGGTCTGATAGTCGATGATCGACTCACGAGCATCGCTGCGGACATCATCGGGAGTCCCAACGTCCAGCTCCATCACACGAAGATGTTTATCAAGCCTCCCGAGAAAGGTTCTCCGTTCCCTCTCCATCAGGATTATCCTTACTTTCCCCATGCTCGCCATACGATGATCGCGGCAGTCATCCACTTCGATGACGCCCCGCCGGAAAAAGGATGCATTCGGGTGATCCCCGGCAGTCACAAACTCGGTCCGCTCGAGCACATCGAGGAAGGCGGCTGGCATCTCCCGCTCGATCAGTATCCTCTTGAGTCAGCAACCCCATGTCCCGCCAAGGCAGGCGATGTCCTGTTTTTCAGTTACCTGACGATTCACGGCTCGGGTCTCAACGTTAGCAAAGAAGCCCGCACGACCCTCCTTGTCCAGATGCGCGACCCTACCGATCTACCAACGAAGAAAGTCCACGAGTCGCGTGGTCAGGGAATGATGCTTCGGGGCATCGACCCGGTTGCACTGTTGCGTGGAGTGAGTTAGAGAAACCAACCTCTCGCCAGAATCGGCCCGTCAATCAACGTCCTGAACGGCTTGTTCCGAAAACACGGAATAGGGATGGATTAGTCGTTCGGAGCTGCAACTCCGTTGATAGACCTCCCCGTTGAGGAGTGAGACTCAGAAAGCGCTTGACATTCGTCCCCAGGTTACGTAGGTTGCTCCTGGAGCCTCTCCGCGAAAGGGGACGAACTTATGAAAAGGGCATCCTCCTCTCTTCTCCACTGGGTCTTTCTCCTCGCTCCTCTTGTTGCGCTGGCCCAGAAAGATTTCTCCCTGCCACAGTCGCAACATCTCTTCAAGAACAACTTAGTCCCCAATACGCTTCTCAATATCAACAAGATGTCCATGTGGGTCCAAAATAATGGGCGCTCTTCCGCGAACCCTCATGGCAAGAGGTGGGGGGTGATGTTCCCCCGAGGCACCGCTGGACTTGTTTATGTCGATGGCATTGTCTGGGTCGGGAAAGTTCTGGACGGACTCCAGCCAATCGTCAGAACTGGAGGAGGAATTTACAGTGTTGGAACTGTCCCGGGTGTCATTCTATCAAAAGGGATCCCTGAAGATCCGATGAGTCCGGCCGCGCGAGTCTATCGAATCCGAAGGGATTATCAGGCAGCGGACCTCGCGGCGGGTGCCGCAGATTTCTTCGACACGACTTTGGCTGCGGTAACGCAACAGATGATAGAAGCAGTGCGAGCACAGTATGAGCAAGACTGGAAGGAGTGGCCTTGGCAAAAAGGGGCGCCATTCTTCGATAAGAATCGGAACGGGGTCATGGATGGAGACGATACTCCCGGATTCGAGGAGGCCGATCAAGTTGTCTGGTTTGCCTACAACGACCTCGACGAGGCAGTGAACAAAGCTTTCTACGGAGGGCCTTCCATTGGGCTCGAAGTACAGGTGACACTTTGGGCGTACAAAGATATCCCGGAATTTGAGAACGTGATCTTTAAGCGATACAGAATCATCTACAAGGGAAACTCTTCGACGCCGGTGAATGCAGTGATCGACAGTATGTATCTCAGTCAATGGAGCGATCCAGATGCCGGCAACTTCTCGGATGATCTCGGAGGATGTGACAGTACTTTGAGCATGGGGTTCGTGTTTAGCACAGTCAGTCCAGAGCCAGCATACAAGCCGTTTGGCTGGCAGAATCCCGGTATTGGTTACACCATCCTCCAGGGTCCGCTGGTGCCTGGCAGCAAAGACGATCAGGGAGTATTTGACTTTGCTGAGCGCAAGGGTATGAAGAATCTCCCTATGACGTCATTTCTCCTCAATGCAACGGGCGATGCCATAGGTGAACCACCCTACGGCTCTGCTACTGATTGGTACTGGATTGTCGCTCGAGGATTTTCTCCAGTTGGGTTCGGAACTCACATTACTTCCAGCCCTTGGGTGAGCCCCGCAGGAGAACTTACGAAGTTTCCTTTCTCAGGGGATCCCGTCGACCGCACCGGGTGGATCGACGGCCTAGGAAAGTCATGGAGCTATGACACATTGTTCGGCTACTCAGCCCCAGCAGGTGACCGAAGAATCATGCTGAACACTGGACCATTCAGAATGGCACTCGGCGACACTCAAGAGGTTGTCATTGCGCTTCTCGCTGGGATGGGTGCAGATGGGAGGCAGAGCACTCGAGTGATCAAGTATGAGACAAAAATGATTCGGGCTATCTATCCCTCCTTGGCTGAGAGAGCGAGAGAAGTAAGAGACAAACAGAAGGTTCCGACTCCCGCGACGGTTCCCAGTGATTTCTTCCTCGGTCAGAACTATCCGAATCCATTCAACCCATCTACCACAATAGAGTTCACGCTCCCGTTCGAGGCGGACGTACGGCTCTCAATCCACGACGTTCTCGGGAAAGAAGTGATGATCCTAGTAGAAGGGAACAAACCTGCCGGCGCCTACAAGGTACGTTGGGATAGTCGAGATAACGGTGGTCGTGAAGTTTCCGGAGGTGTGTACTTCTACAGGCTCAAGGCCGGACACATCGAGATCACGCGGAAAATGGTGTTCGTACGTTGATGATGAAGGAGGTGGATCAATTTATGTTTCTGATCTTCCGCTCAGTTGATCCTCTCTTCAACTCCACCAGATTTTCTCCCTCAAGGAGTGGAGCCCACTTCTAAGATGGACTTCACTTTCCCCGATTGATTCTCACAGAAAATCTTCATAGATTTTCAGCGTTAATTTTTCAGCCACCATTTTGCTCATCGCTCTTTTTTTCCGAGAAACAAGATAAGGTGATGAACTATGGCAATCAAAGTTGGAATTAACGGTTTCGGTCGCATCGGGCGCAACGCCTTCCGCGCAGGTGTCAATGACCCCGACATCGATTTTGTGGCGGTCAACGACATCACGGATGCAGTCACCCTTGCTCATCTATTGAAGTACGATTCCGTCATCGGAAACTTCCCCGGAACGGTCGAGGTCAAAGACAACGCCATAGTTGTCAACGGGAAAAGTCTGAAAGTGCTGATGGAAAAAGACCACACGAAACTTCCATGGAAAGACCTGGGCGTAGAAATCGTCCTCGAGTCGACAGGACTGAAACACTTCACGGATGGTGAGGAAGCCCGGAGGCATTTGAAGAACGGTGCGAAGAAAGTCATCATCAGTGCCCCCGCAAAGAACCCCGACGTGACGATCGTCCTTGGGGTGAACGATGACACGTACAACCCAACGAAACATCATGTGATCTCGAATGCTTCCTGTACGACAAATTGCCTTGCCCCGGTAATGAAGGTCCTCCTTGACAAGTTTGGGGTGAAGAAAGGATTGATGACGACGATTCACTCATATACGAACGACCAGAGACTCCTTGATCTGCCGCATAAGGACCTGAGGCGAGCCCGAGCTGCAGCGGTGAACATGATCCCGACCACCACTGGGGCTGCCAAAGCGATCGGCCTTGTTCTTCCGCCCTTGAAAGGAAAAATGGATGGCATTGCGATCCGCGTTCCCACTCCGAACGTCTCGCTGATTGATGTCGTGATTGAGGCGGAACGGTCCACGACAAAGGAGGAAGTGAACGCAGCGATGAAAGAAGCGGCGCGGAACTATCTGAAGGGTATTCTCGCTTACACCGATGAGCCGTTGGTTTCCATGGACTTTAAGGGGAATGCGAATTCTTCTATCGTCGACGGCCCATCCACATACGTCATTGAGAACATGATCAAGGTAATGTCATGGTATGATAACGAGTGGGGTTATTCCTGTCGAATCATCGATCTGATCAAAAAGATCGGGGGGTCTCTGGATTGATTCTTTCTTCACTCTTCATTCAAAGGCTAGCGGTTTGCCCGTTAGCCTTTTTTGTCCCATCTACGGGGTTAGACAATGAAGAAACTCACTATAGATGATCTGCAGCTCAGGGGGAAACGCATCCTTGTTCGAGTGGACTTCAACGTGCCGCTGGACGACAAGGGGCACATTACGGACGACACTCGAATTGTTGAGACGCTTCCCACGATCAAGAAGATCCTGAGTGATGGTGGCAGAGCGATCCTCATGAGCCATCTCGGTCGTCCCAAAGGAAGGCGTAGGATTGAATTCAGCCTTGAGCCTGTCGCACGCCATCTTTCGATCCTCCTCAACCAAAAAGTTAAACTTGCACCGGACTGCATCGGCTCAGAAGTTGAAGGGGCAGTGAATCAGCTGAAGGATGGTGAATGCCTTCTGCTGGAAAACCTCCGCTTCCACGCGGAGGAAGAAGAGAATGACACTGAGTTCTCAAAGCAACTGGCTCGCCTGGGGGATGTTTACATCAACGACGCCTTTGGTAGCGCCCATCGCGCCCATGCTTCTACAGAAGGCATCACGAAGTTCATCAGGCAGTGCGCTGCAGGATACTTGATCATGAAAGAGCTGGACTACCTCGGCAGAGCTCTCCAGAATCCAACCCGCCCCTATGTGGCTGTCTTGGGGGGTGCAAAAATTTCTGGGAAGATCGACGTCATCGAAAACCTGCTTGACAAAGTCGATGTGCTGCTCATCGGTGGCGGGATGGCCTTCACTTTCTTCAAAGCCCAGGGAATGGAAATTGGCGACTCTCTAGTGGAAGCTGATAAGATCGACACGGCGCAGTCAATTCTGAATTCTGCCTTCCGGAAGGGACTCCGATTCCTCCTACCTGTGGATTGCGTCGTCGGTCAAGCCATTGATGAAAGCACCCCAACTCAGATCGTGGATGTGAAGGAGATCAAAAGAGGCTGGCGGGGGTTGGACATCGGGCCGCGGACCGTTGAGCTCTTTAAAGCCGAGATTCTGAATGCGAAGACCGTTGTATGGAACGGACCAATGGGTGTGTTCGAGGTCGAGAAGTTTGCCGCAGGAACAAAAGCAGTTGCGGAGGCGTTGGCAGAGGCGACGCAGCGCGGATGTGTGACGATCGATGGCGGCGGCGATTCCCCCTTGGGCTTTTTCAGTGGCGGTTTCGCCAATTTTCCCTTTGGTGAGGATAATAACTTTGCCAAATTTGCTTGCCTCAATCGCAGCCGTTAGTCCCGCAATCCCACCACCAATAATTAAAAAATCGCAAAAATAGGTTTCTCCCATGATTGGTTGTTTGTATTATATAATAAATTAAGATATTATTCTATTATCGTGAGCGACTGGGGAATAAAGTTTATTCAGTTTACCTGTCTTAACCCAACTTTCAAAGGGGGGGTTGTAGCTGTTGTTGGGCTGCTGGCCTTATTATTTTCTTGGTGGATGAGAAAATACTGGAAAGAACCTTTAAGTAAGGAATTTTTGG
>JBBIJH010000045.1:0-18153 GCA_037446075.1 Ignavibacteriales bacterium | reverse complement strand
GATCCGATTAAACTTCACGACAGCCGCATTCTCCTCCACAAGTCGATCCTCCTTGCCGGAGACCAGAACCAAGACGGTGCTCACCGACGGGTTCTCCAGGTAGGAATAAAGGGCTTCTTTCTCCGAGAGTCGCTCGAAATCCCTCACGACCACCAACCTCCGCTCAGCCATCATCGGAAATGAGATGGCACGAAGAACAACCTCCCGGCCATCGGCCTCATTCCCGTAGAGCACATCGAGATTGAACTCCTTCATCCCGTCCCTCAAAACCTCACTGCGCAGAGCCTCGAGAGCCTCTTCGATGAGGAAATCCTCCTCACCTACGAAGAAGTAGACAGGAGCGACTTCTCCACGACGGAGAGATGTATGAAACTCCTGGGATGATTTCGCCCTCTTGTTCACTTCGTCAATTTCTTTATGTAGACTTTTTTCATGATCACTTTTCTGAGGGGGTTGTCATGCTGATCCCGCGGGACCTTTACGATGGTGTCGACAACGTCCATTCCTTCAATCACTCTTCCGAAGATACTATATTGACCGTCCAGGTGGGGAGCGTCCGCGACACAAATGAAGAACTGGCTCGTCGCGCTATTGATATCATTTGCACGCCGTGCCGCCGAGACGATTCCGCGCTTGTGGTTCAATTTGCTGAACTCGGCCGGGACTGTGGGCTGCCCTGGCTGACCCAATCCGTCATTGGATCGATCCTCGTCTTTCGAGTTGGGATCTCCGCCTTGAATCATAAAGCCCGGTATAACACGATGGAACGTCGTGCTGTCATAGAAGCCAGAAGAGGCGAGCTTCTTGAAATTCGCTACATGCTTCGGAGCTACATCCGACAGTAATTCAAAAACGATCTTCCCAAATTCTGTTTCTATGACGGCTACCTCCTTGGGCTGCTTTTTCTGTTGCTGAATCATCGCACTGATCAGAACCGAGAGAGAAAAACAAAGAATATTAGAAAACATGAGCAACCCTCCTTTTTGATTCGATTGTAAATGTTATGGCGGCCCGCTGGGGATGAGCCGCGACGCCAATAAGAAAAAGATCAGAACACCGATAAGCAATCGATAGAAGATGAAGACATAGGTGTTGTGCGTCCTGAGATACCGAAGAAGAAAAGCGATTGTTGCGAAGCCGCTCGCCGCAGAGACCACTGTGGCGATCGCTAAGTTCATGGCGCTGACCCCACTGAGGCTATGGCGGATGTCGTACAATTCAAACAGACCGCTAGCCACGACAGCCGGGACGCTCAACAGGAAAGAAAACCTCGCCGCCGCCTCACGAGTGAAGCCCAAGAAAAAACCCGCGGTCAGAGTTGTCCCTGACCGTGATGAGCCAGGGATCAACGCCACAGCCTGTGCAAGCCCAACAATAAGACAGTCGATCAGTTTAATGGAATGGATGGTTCGCTGAAATCTCGAAAACCGCTCAGCGACGTATAACACTAATGCGAGAACGATTAAGCTGGCCGCAATTAAATACAGGGATCGAGCAGAAGTCTCGATGAACTCCTTCAACATCACGCCACAGATCCCAACGGGAATTGTCCCAAGACCGATATACCATCCCAGACGTGCCTCCATCTCCGCAAAGGGCTTCCCGGTGAAGATTCCACGGAGGAAAGCCTTCAGGATCCCCGTCAGCTCGCGCCTGAAAAATGCCACCACAGCCACCGTCGTCCCGAGCTGAATAATCGCCGAACTGGCTGCGCCGGGATCCCTCCATCCCAACAACGCTGGTACGAGTCGCAGGTGCGCAGTGCTGCTGATAGGAAGAAACTCTGTAAGCCCTTGGACAAGTCCGAGTACCGCCGCTTCGAGGAATGTCATCAGAAGAAGTAGATCAGTCCGAACTTGATACCCGCGCTTGCAAACCGAAGTCTCACGGGGTCCATCGCCCCATTCAGACGGCGGACTTCGAGCGCTCTTCCAGCATCGTCTTTCAGCTTTCCAATGAAATCAAGCCGCAGATCACCTCCGATTAGTCCGTACAGAGATTCTCCAAACGCGGTATTCCCCATTAATTCCAATTTGAATCCGATTCCGCCGCTCGAATAGCGTCCCTCCGTTCCCGAATTTGGATCCCGTCGAGTGAACTTCCCGACGTGATATCCCAGCCCTGCACCATACTTCACATAGAAGGCATTTCCTTCAAGTCGGTAAAAGAGTGCGGCCGTCGGCATGTGGGTATGGTAAGAGAACTCAAAGTTCCCAGGAAGCGGCCCAGCAATCGTGTACTGTTTGAGCAGGTAAGCGTATTCCAGCTTGATTCCAAAACCAGAGTCGAAAGAGAGCTCCGGGGCAGCGAAAAACTCAACCGCGGTGCCGAAATCACCGACCCGGCCACTCGTCGCTGCGAATTGGTTGATATAGTCGACCACATCGAACGCATTCACATAGGTTGCACCCATGCCCGCGGAAAACGCAAGGGGCTTCCTCACCCTCACCTCTTGGGAGAGGAGTCCTTCCGGGGTTTGGAGAACTAAAAGAAGGCCAAGGACAAATAGGCGTCGGTCCATACGCAGATGTTTGACTTCACATCTCTGAAATCGAGTGAAAAACAAGGGGAATCAGCGACCGATTCCGTAGTAGGAAAAACCACGAGCCCGCATTTCCTTGGGGTCGTAGATATTCCGCCCGTCGAAGACTGCAGGGGTCCTCATAAGCCGTTTCATGCGGTCAAAATCCGGCCGACGAAATTCGTTCCACTCCGTCACGACGACAAGAGCATCGGCTCCTTTCAGAGAGTCATAATAATTTTCAAAGAACCGGACGCTCGTCCCGAGAAGCTTCTTTGCATTCTTCATCGCGACTGGATCGTGTGCGTGAACCTTTGCTCCGAGCTCCTTCAGACTCGAAATGATAACAAGCGAGGGTGCATCGCGGAGGTCATCCGTTCGCGGCTTGTAGGAAAGTCCCCAGACAGCAATGATTCTATTCTGCAGGTCCCCCTTGAAATGTTTCTTCAGTTTCTCTACGAGAACGAGTTGCTGTTGGGCATTCACTTCATCGACAGCCTTCAAGATTTTGAAATCATATCCATGGATTTCAGCCGTATTCTTCAGGGCCTTCACGTCCTTGGGAAAGCACGAGCCTCCATAGCCAACTCCTGCAAAAAGAAAATGTGGGCCAATCCGAGTATCGCTTCCGATCCCCAGGCGAACAAGATTGATATCCGCGCCGACCCGCTCGCAGAGGTTAGCAATCTCGTTCATGAAAGATATTTTTGTCGCAAGAAATGAGTTTGCCGCATACTTCGTCAGCTCTGCACTCCGCTCATCCATTACGATGAAGCGGTCCGTCGTCCGCAGGAAGGGTGCATAAAGATCGTGAAGGGTCTTGATGGCCTCTTTGCTCCGTGTGCCAATGATCACACGCTCCGGATACAAGAAGTCATGCACCGCAGCGCCCTCTTTCAAGAATTCGGGATTCGCCACTACTTCGAAAGGAACCTTTGTCTCCTCCTTCATGATCTCTCGCAACTGGTCAGTGGTGCCAACCGGGACTGTACTTTTCGTCACGATGATCTTAGGGTCTTTCATTCTTCTGGCGATTTTTCTCGCCACGTCAAAGACAAGACTCAGATCCGCACTTCCATCATGATCCGACGGCGTCGGTAGAGCAAGGAAGATTAGTCGCGACTGGTCGACCGCTTCTGCCAGCTCCGTTGTGAAACGGAGACGCCTTTCCTTCAGATTCCGGCGGACAAGCTCTTCCAATTGTGGTTCGTAAATCGGGACGATCCCTTTTCTTAGCATCTGCGTCTTCTCTCGATCAACATCCACGCAGATGACGTCGTTCCCGCTTTCTGCAAAGCATGTGCCGACGACCAACCCCACATATCCGGTTCCGATGACGCCGATATTCATGAGAAGATCTTTCTCAGTTTGTTTGATTACAGAGTCTTCCCCTTGGAAAGAGACTCAGTTTCAGCCTTCTCCCCCTCCAAAGGATGAATTGCTTCTGAAAACCTTAAATGGTCACGAACAAAATAGTATAGCCCGACAATTGTGACAGAAATAATCCCTAGGAGATGAGTAACCGTCGCATAACTCAGCGCGACTTCGACGTCCACGCCAAACAGATTCACGAGGGTCTCTCGTGCAAGCCAATGGTAACTTCCGGTCCCCCCTGGGGCAGGGATGATGAAAGCAATCGCTGAGATGGCAACCGTCACGACGGCGGCGAGAAAATTGACATGGTACAGTTCGTTCATGCGGAACGCGTAGAAAGGAAAGTAGAGCATCAGTGCGTAGCCGAGCCAAATCAGAATACTGAGAAAGGCGATCACCGCATATCGCTGGGGTTCTCTGATGATCAGGAATCCATCCAGAAAAGAACGTAGAACATTTTCCAGCTTAGTCATCAACGGCAGTCGGAGCCATCCTGTTACCTTTCGCAGCCAGCCAAGGACTTGCTCCTTCCTCGCGAGAAGAAAGGCAAAGATGAGAAAGACGCAGACCGTCACCACGGCTAAAACGATCCCGCCAGTTCGGAGCCATGGAAAAACCTCCATCAAAGAACTTTGATAGAACAGGAGAATCACAAGGATCACCAGTAAGGAGAGGATATCGATGATCCGTTCCACGAGCACTGTCCCGAGAGCCGCCGACATTGAAATGCGCTCTAACCGACCGATGCTGTATGGCCGCACAATCTCCCCCACCCGGGGGAGAACATTATTCACCATATATCCCACCATCAGGGACGAGAACAAATTTCTGTACTTCAGATCGTTCTTGATCGGACCCAGGAGGTATTTCCACCTCCAAGCACGGACTAGATGACTGGCTAACAAACAAGGAACGAGAAGCACAGTCCAGAAGTAATTCGCCCCTTTGAGTGAGGAGATCAGCTTCTCGAAGTCCGAACCTCGGAAGGCAAGGTAAAGGAAAAGAAACGCGAAAACGATACTCAGGGAAATTCTGAGGAAGGATTTCAGGCGCACACACATTCAGTTCGGCGTTTTTCTGGAAGGAACAA
Organism: Ignavibacteriales bacterium; assembly: GCA_037446075.1. Classification (GTDB taxonomy): domain Bacteria; phylum Bacteroidota; class Ignavibacteria; order UBA10030; family JAHEZR01; genus JBBIJH01. Next base: position 13,168 of record JBBIJH010000045.1, on the reverse strand, counting down.
GTCACTTTCTCAGGTCAACTACCTCTACATCTGGTGCAGGCACGAAAACGAACCTTGAATCGGGCAACCCTGTATTCAGCTTTATTTCATGCACGGAGTAGAGCGTCACGTTGTCGTTGGGATCGACAACTTCCACCTTCCACAGTAGCCATTGGCCGCTCTCTACCCAGAGCTTAAGCGATTTCATCGTGGCATCATCATCCTTCGGGGTCAGCTTCAAGACGACGACGTTCCGGCCCTGATATTTGTCCTTCCCAAGGACTGCTCCATAGAAATTCTTTGGAACGCCGACAAGAAATTTCTCCGGAGAGAAAGATCGTGGATCCTCTTTGTAATTATCCACAAGGACTTGATTGTTCGCGGGTGTGTAGGACCAAACGGTTTCGCCATCCGTAACAAAAGTCCGATCCTCCATCTCGATACGATATCGATTCGGTTTCTTCGTGTACAGCGTTCCCTCCGAAGAGTACTCGGCTTTCGAAAGACTGAACTTGACCTTCTGGGAGAACGTGAGGGTGGCGTCCTTCATCTCTTCATACTTCTTCTGCACTCTCTGTACAATCTCTAAAGCCGATTCCTCTGCGCTGAGCAACCCGGACAAAGGGAAGCACAGAATCACTGAGGACACCAGTGGCGCCAACCCTTGCATGGCAGATCGAGTTCTGATCATGGCGCTTGCCTTAAGAGATTCTCCAACTCTTCTTCCGACTCAACCAGCACTGCCCGAGCTTTGCTGCCATCATAAGCTCCCACGATCCCTGCAGCTTCTAATTGATCGATCAGCTTCCCAGCTCGGGAGTATCCAATCGCGAGTCGCCGCTGAAGGAGTGACACTGAGCCTTGCTGGTGTCGAACAACGAGCCTCGCCGCCTCGTCAAAAAGTTCGTCGCGCTCCCTTGAGGCAGCAAGGGTGCCCCGTTCTCTTTCTGTTATGGAAGGCAAGTGAAATGGCTTCGCATAGCCCCGCTGGGAGGAAATGTAGTCGGTCACTCGCTCCACCTCCTGAGAAGACACAAAGGCGTTCTGTATCCGGACGGGCTTTGGACTGCCAGCAGGCAGATAAAGCATATCTCCACTTCCAAGGAGTTGTTCGGCGCCGTTCATGTCAAGAATCGTCCGGGAGTCGATTTTCGAGGCAACTTGATAAGCAATTCGTGCCGAGAAGTTTGCCTTGATCACCCCGGTGATGACGTCGACAGAGGGTCGCTGGGTGGCAAGAACGAGGTGGATACCGACTGCTCGGGCTAGCTGTGCAAGTCTGGCAATGGGTGGTTCCACCTCTCGTGAAGCAGTTAACATCAGATCGGCAAGCTCGTCAATCACAACGATGAGATAGGGCATTCTTCTGTGTCGCATCTCTGCTGACTCTTTCAGCTTCCCCTGACGAACTTTCTCATTATAGTCTGCGATATTCCTTACACCAGCCGCAGCCAGCCTGTCGTAGCGCATTTCCATTTCAAGCTCAACGCTCTTCAGGGCGAGGACAGCATTCTCTGGTGTCGTCACAATCTGCTCGTGGATCTCGGGACAGATCGCGAGATAGTGATGAGTGAGTTTAGAATAGACGGCAAGCTCAATCTTCTTCGGGTCAATGATGACAAACTTTACCTCGGACGGGTGAAGCCGGTACAGCAAGCTTATGATGATCGTGTTGATGCCGATGCTTTTTCCGGACCCGGTTGCTCCCGCGATCAGGAGATGTGGCATTTTCGCCAGATCGTCTACATACACCTCACCAGAGATCGTCTTGCCAACCGCAATCGGAAGGCTCGCCTTCATCTCTCGAAACTTCTGAGAGTTGATAACACTCCGTATCTGGACGATCGAGGGGTTCCGATTCGGAATCTCCACCCCAACAGCACTTTTCCCCGGGATAGGAGCCATGATCCGGATCCCCTTCGCCGCGAGGGCCAGCGCAAGATCATCCGCAAGACTGACGATGCGGCTGATTTTCACTCCGGAGGCCGGGACAAGCTCGTACAGAGTCACCACAGGCCCCGGTGTCACACTCACACTCTCGATCTCAACACCAAAGTTTGCCAGCTTGGCTCGGAGAAGCTCTGCGTTCGCTTTCAACTCTTCCTCATCCACCGACTCCTTTTGCTGGGCCGGATCAAGGAGATCAATGGTCGGGAGAACGAAGTCAAGCTCCTCTTCGACTCCTGCAGTATGATGAACCTTCACTCGATCTTGTTCAGCTTCAATAAGCTCCTCGGTTTCCTCTTCCGCCTCGGCTTCTTCATGGAGATGTGTCGGAACCGACGAGCCAGGCTCTTCTTCGCCTGATTCTTTGGCCCCTGCAAGATCAGCAGTAGCTAGCTCCTCCGCGCGCTGCCGAAGGACTACAGGTTCGGGTTCTTCCTCTTCCTCAGGAACCGTGACCTCGACCGGTTCTCGACTTCGTTTCCTTGATGAGATAAAGTCCATACCAAGCCAGGAGAGGCTTTTCACTCTGTCAATGGAAGTTTTCAAATCCAAATCAACAGCAAGAATAACCGTTAGGAACAAAGCTGCAAGCACAATAATGGACCCTCCGACAATTCCAACAAGCCTCGAGAGAACTGTAGCAGCAAAGTCTCCCACGACGCCGCTCCACTCCATCGGTATGACAGGGGCTGAGCCTAGGAGCCGAATAATCCCGAACAGTGAAGAGAGAAGAAACAGCAAGATGACGAGGTAATTTGTGAACAGAGCGAGCTTCCCATAATTACCTTCTCGCAGCAGAGTCCAACCCCAAGCAAAAGTTAGAATGGGGACAAGAATGATCCCATAGCCAATCGTCGAATTGATGAGAACATTGGAGACGATCGCGCCCAGTAAGCCGAGCCAGTTTCTCGTGCTTTCCGCTCGTTGTCGGATTTCCGGATCGTTCGTGAAGATCTTCCAGAATTCTGAGAACCGAATGTCTCCAGCCCCTTGGTCTGTTGACGAGTAAGAGATGAGGCTCAGGAAGATCAGGACAGAGGCGAGCATAAGGAGAAGAGCAATGACTTGCCGGCGGCGCCCTGAGCGGAAGCCTTTCTTCTCCTGTCGGCCTGTGAAGGCGTAAGTGACTGTAGAGTTTTTGCCCCTGTAGGCCATAGTTGAGTCTCTTAGACTGAACTCTCAGTTCCCGGCTGTAGCTTCAGCACGCTGCCTCGTAGGACGGGGAGCACCGGAATCGAATCCACTGCTGCGCAGATTTTGAGATCGGCTTTGAAACCAATCGCCGCAAGGTACCGGCCGGGTTCAGATTCTACCAACAGTTTCGAGATATTTTTTCCGATGCTCCGATACAGAGTGAGGGCTGCGACCCCGGAATCGCTCAGCTCCACCTCCGTGAGCTCGAACTTCTTCAACCGATGGATGATCATTCCTGCACACACGGCATCTTCGAGCGAAAAGCCTCCTGCGGCGTTCCGACTCCCCGCACAAACCAAGATCGTATCCTGTTTTCCCTCCTTAAGATATTCAACAACTCGACCGATGTTCACAAAGGATGCCAGCACGAGGCTCCTGGCATAACGGGCTTTCATGATGGCCAGGGATCCGTTCGTGGTTGTGTAGACAATCGATTTTCCCTTTACCGATTCCTTCAGATATTCCAACGGAGAATTCCCGAGATGAAAGCCTTGGATGATCTTTCCCATCCGCTCGCCTCCGAGAAGGACCACATCACCGAAGAGACTGCCAGAGAGCTTCACCGCAGCCTCCACTGTATCGACGGGGATCACTTCCTTCGCACCGTTTGAAAGTGCCGCCGCGATTGACGTGCCGGCTCTCAGCACATCGATCACAACCACGTTCTTCTCCCGCAACTGAAGCTCATCAATTTGTGCGGGAGTAAAATAGACGTCGATCTTCATGCTGTATTTTCCAAACCCCTCAGTCCTTTCTTTCGAGAAACGGAAGCTTGACAACAGTGGCCCGGACACTCTTCGATCGAACCAAGACCTCAATTGCCGTGCCGGGAACAGAATGAGCGGCTTCGACGTATCCCATACCGATCCCCTTCTCCAGGGAGGGCGAAAAGGTTCCGCTCGTAACTCGGCCTATGACGCTACCATTCAAACGGATTTCATATCCATGGCGGGGAACGGCTTTCTCCTCCACCCTGAAACCGACCAGTTTCCGCCTCAGGCCTTCTTGCTTCTTCTTCAGCAGCGCAGATCTGCCGATAAAGTCCCCTTTCTCGAGTTTTGTGATCCACCCCAGTCCCGCTTCCAACGGATTGGTCGTGGCATCGATATCGTTGCCGTACAAGCAATAGCCCATTTCGAGCCGCAACGTATCTCGAGCTCCCAACCCGACGGGCCGTATGCCGAAGTCTTTTCCTGCTTCAAGAATCCTTTGCCAGACCGTTTCGGCATTGGAAGGGTGTGCGGGAAAAAAAAGCTCAAAGCCGATTTCCCCCGTGTAGCCCGTGGGCGAGATGAGCATCTCTATTCCAGCAAGAGTGTCTCTGGCAAAATGATAGTATGGAATGCGCGAGAGGTCCGCCCTGGTTAGTTTCTGAAGTGCAGGCAAAGAGCTCGGACCCTGGACAGCAAGTAATGCAACTTCATCACTCACGTCGCGAAGATCTACATCGCCAACGCAATGCTCTCGAAGCCAGGAGAAATCCTTTTCAATGTTCGAAGCATTCACAACCATCATGTAGTGATCGCCAAGATGGTAGAGGATCAGGTCGTCAACGATCCCGCCATCCGGATAACACATCGCAGAGTATTGTGCTTTCCCCGGAACCAGCTTTGTCACATCGTTGATAGTAGCGCGCTGAACAAACTCGGTCGCATCGCGACCCCAGATTTCGAACTCTCCCATATGGGAGACATCAAATATTCCCACGGCAGACCGCACAGTGCGATGCTCTTCAATGATGCTCGAGTACTGGACAGGCATCTCGAAGCCAGCGAACTCGACAATTTTTGCTCCCAACCCTCGATGGATGTTGTAAAAGGGGGTACGTTTCACTGCAGAGCTTAAGCTTGTGCTTTTTTCCAATCCGAGAGGAAGCGCTCAAGTCCAATGTCCGTGAGCGGGTGCTTCGCCAGCTGTTCGAAGACCTTGTACGGCATGGAACAGACATCCGCTCCGATCTTTGCCGCTTCCAGAACATGAAGTGGATGTCGAATGCTGGCAACGAGGACTTGAGTTTCAAAATCGTAATTCCGGTAGATGGCAACGACGTCCCGGATTAATTCCATGCCCGTGCTGCTAATATCATCAAGGCGACCGATGAACGGGCTGACGAAATAGGCCCCGGCTTTCGCAGCGAGGATCGCCTGAGTGGGCGAGAAACAGAGCGTAACATTGGCTCGGATGCCTTCCGCCTTTAAACATTTCACCGCCTTCAATCCTTCCTTGATCAGGGGGACCTTGACGACGATGTTCGAGTGGATTTTTGCCAGCTGCCGCGCCTCCGACAGCATCCCCTGTAGATCCGTCGCCAGGACTTCCGCACTGACGGGGCCGTCTACAAGAGAGCAGATTTCAACGAGGAGCTCCTTGAAATCTCGCTTTTCCTTTGCCACTAAACTGGGGTTGGTCGTAACGCCGTCCAAGATTCCAAGACTGGCGGCCTCCCGTATTTCCTCCACGTTGGCAGTGTCCACGAAGAGTTTCATGGTGCGAATGCGCTCCTCTCGTTATGTGCTGAACTGGTCTGTGATGTCTTTGTTCTGCCTTCTTGAGACAAACCGAAAATCGTCGACAGCAAGGGAAGGATCTTCTTCAAGTTTAATGAGGACGAAGAATTTCAACATCATCTTTCTTAAGCGGCTAAGCTTCCCCTCCGTCAGGTACGCTGCAATGGAAGGATGAACCCGCAGGATTAGACGGAACTCCTTCGTCTCCGATTTGAATCTTCTGATCCAACGCTCGATGTGACTCAGGATTGTCGATTTCGAAGGGACGAGGCCGCTGCCGGCACAAGTCGGACAAGGCTCAGAGAAGGCATGGAGGACACTCTGGCGAATCCTCTGCCGTGTGATCTGGACGAGCCCAAACTCCGTCATTGGCAGCACTGTGACTTTTGCGCGGTCCTTCCTGAACTCGCGCCGCAGCTCGTCATAGACTTTTTTCTTATTTCGTTCGTCTTCGAGGTCGATGAAATCTATGACGATGATCCCGCCGAGATCCCGGAGACGGATCTGTCGCACGATCTCACGGGCCGCCTCCAGGTTCGTACGAAGAGAATTCAATTCCTGTTCCTTCTTTGCCGCATAACGGCCGCTGTTCACGTCAATTACGACCATTGCCTCCGTATGGTCGATAACGATGTAACCGCCACTCTTCAGCCACACTTTCCTGCTGAAGGCGGTGGAGATCTCTTTCTCAATACCGTAGACGTCGAAGATCGGCTCCCGGCCTCGGTGGAGTTCGATTTTGTCGAGAAGGGATGGCTGAGTCCACTTCACGTAGGCCCGGATTTCTCTGTACACTTTCTTGGAGTCTACTACCACCCGACTGACATCGTCCGTGAACAGGTCACGGATGACACTCGGGGTTGTCGCCAGATCTTTGTAGAGAAGGGCCGGAGGTTCTTCTGTCTTGACTGCCTTTTCAATCTCTCTCCAGGTGTTGATCAATTGGTCGAGATCGTTCTTGAGGGATTGTTCATCCTTCCCTTCCGCTACAGTTCGGATGATGACTCCGAAGCCATCGGGAAGGATACCTCTGACAAGATTTCGCAGGCGTCGTTTCTCTCGGAAGTTTGTAATTCTCTTCGAAACGCCGACCTTCCCGTCGAAGGGCATAAGAACGAGGAATCGGCCCGGCAGAGAAACCTCCGAAGTTACTCGAACGCCCTTTTTCCCCATCGCCTCCTTGGTCACCTGAACGATGATCTCTTGGCCCCTTTGCAGATACTTTTCGGGATGCTCGAGCTTATCCCGGCGGCCCCGATGTTCTCGGCCCTGCCGACGAGGAGGGGCTTCAGTGCCTGTTGCAGCGGGAGCGGCTGTCGTTCCCGGACCGGTTAAAGTCTCCGCGAGGACGGGCTCCTCTTCTCCTTCCTCCCCTTCCTCTCCTTCATCGATCTCCGGCTCTTCTCCGATCAGCTCGGAATACTCTTCAAAGGAACTTCCGATATCAGAGAAATGGAGAAAAGCATCCTGCTTCAGTCCGATATCGATAAATGCTGCCTTGATGCCAGGCATCACGCGGGCTACCTTTCCGAGGTAGATATCCCCCACCATCCTCTCTTTTTCGGGCGCCTCGACATACAGCTCCGCAAGTCTGCCATCTTCAGTGATGGCGATGCGGTTCTGATTCGCTGCAACGTTCATTATGATCTCTTTTCTCACATCAAATCCCTTCCACTAATCAAAGTAAAATTGAAATTTGTCTGAACTTCATGAGAAGACCTTCCTGATGACTTCCGACAAAGTGGAGAATTACTGAGGGAGCCGGAAAGGACTTGGGGAAAGGGACTAATGCAAAGAGGTCAAGCGTGCCTATGCGCTTCCGCACACAGGCGTGACTGTGTCACACGAAACGGTTTGCCGACCGTTGCTTCCTTCCGGACCTGGCGGGGTTGAGCAACGTTCCGTTGCACAGGACTTGACCTCTTCGCGTTGTGCGTATCTGTCAGAGTGGTAAACTCTTCAAACAAAACACCCTTCCGCCGCCTTTCATGTTGGCGGTCCCCCTGTGTATTCCAGTGGAGCTGAGGGGACTTGAACCCCCAACCTTTCGGATGCGAACCGAACGCTCTCCCATTGAGCTACAGCCCCGATCACTTTCGACTCGAGATGGGAGTGAACTCGACACCGTCACACATCGACTCACTAGTAAACGACAAATTTCGCTTTGACTGACGCGACTCAATATAGCAAGAAATGGTGCGATAGTCAACGGAACGGCGCGAACAGGCAGATTGCTCCTCTGAGATTCACCTTGACAAAGAAGCTGAAATCTCTTATTTTAAGATAAAATTACAAGATTTTTCGTCCACTGGAGGTGCTCTCCATTGGTCCAGCTGGAACTTACTCAGAGACAGCAGACGATCTTGGATTACATCGTCAGAGATTACATCGAATCGGCGGCTCCGGTGGGGTCTGAATACGTCTCGCAACACCCCGGGGTTGGTTTGAGTCCTGCCACGATCCGGAACGTGATGGCTGATCTGGAAGAAATGGGGTACATTTACCATCCTCACGTCTCCGCAGGTCGAATTCCCACGGACAAAGGATATCGCTACTATGTGGATACGCTGAGGAAGATGCAGGAGCTGACTCCTCCGCAGCGAAAGGCTATCGGACGGAGGTTGAAGAAGGCCTCTGATGCGGAGGCACTACTCGCGGAGGCCTCGAAAACCCTTGGGAGAATTTCTCACCAGCTTACTCTGGTTTTTTCACCCGCACTTCGCAGTGCAGCCCTCGATCGGCTAGAGTTGATCAACCTTTCAAGCTCGAAGATCGCAGTGATTCTTTCCGTACGGTCCGGAAAGATAAGAACGATCATCATGGAAGTCATGAGTGAGATTCGAAGAGAAGATCTTGACGCGGTTAGCTCCCTTCTCAATGAAAGACTCACGGGGCTATCGCTGGAGGAAATCAGGTCCACGTTTCAAAACCGGGTGAAAGATGTTCAAAACGAAGAGACAGGGATCGTCCGACTTCTGACGCGATCGGCGGATAAAGTCTTTGAGAGTGCGTGGCCCTGGCCGCAGTTCTACATCGGTGGAACACCCGATGTGATCCATCAGCCGGAATTCGATAACCCTGCGACCTTCCGCGCCTTCATCAGCCTCGTGAATGACGAAAAAGTGATCACGAAAGTCTTTATGAAGCGCGGATTGAAGCCCGGCGAAATCACAGTGACGATCGGCGGGGAGCACGAAGAATTGAAAATGAAGGACTACAGTACTATAACCTCAGTCTACTCGGCCGGGGATGCTAGAGGAACCATCGGTGTCATTGGTCCCAGACGGATGCGATATGCACGTGTAATTCCCCTTGTGAACTATTTCGCCAAGGTTATCTCCACAATGTTATCATAACCAGGAGAGAACAAGATGGCTGACAAGAACGAACAGGTCGAGGGGAAGTCAATCGAACAGACCCCATCGGAAGGAACGCCCCCGGCTCCAGCAGAACCAGCTTCTGAAGTGGAGTCTCTGAAGACAAAGGTGGCAGAGCTGGAAAAGATGGTGGAGCTTTACAAGGATCAGTTTCTGCGAAAAGCGGCGGAGTTTGAGAACTATAAGAAGAGGATAGAGAGCGATTATCTGAAACTCACGCGTTTTGCCGCCGAAGATGTGATCGTCGAGCTTCTTCCGATTCTCGACGACCTGAGCCGCTCTCTGAAATCTGGAAGGGAACGGCGCGACTTTGGCCCGTTCTACAAGGGTGTGGAGCTAATCTACGCGAAGTTGATCAAAATCCTTGAATCGCGCGGAGTGAAACCCATTGATGCTCTCGGAAAACAGTTCGACGTGGACTACCACGAAGCATTGATGCAGATGCCGAAAGAGGGTGTTCCTCTGCACACTGTAATCGAGGAAGTGGAGAAGGGATACCTACTTCACGATAAAGTAATCCGGCATGCCAAAGTGATCGTTGCTGGCTATAACGATGACCAATCGACTGCTGTCTCCGAGAAGAAAGAGGAAGCTCCGAAAAAGGAGGAAAATGAACCCCCACGACTCCCCCAAGGTGAATCGACCCCCAAGGTTGCAGATGATTCGTCGAAAGAAGAGACTCAATGAGCCAGCGAGACTATTATGAGATTCTCGGAGTCCCTCGAGATGCCTCGAAGGAAGAGATCAAAAAGGCCTATCGTAAGCTAGCCTTGAAGTATCACCCCGATCGCAACCCCGGGAACAAAGCGGCAGAAGAGAAGTTCAAGGAAGCAGCGGTGGCCTACGAGGTCCTGAGCGATGACGAGAAACGGAGTCGCTACGACCGGTACGGGCACGAAGGAATGCGCCCCGGCTATGATTTCCATGGGTTTACAGATATCAACGAGATCTTCCGCGCCTTCAGCGACATCTTCGGTTCAGGTTTGGGGGGCAGCATCTTTGACGAGGTCTTCACGACAGGACGGCCTCGTTCACGGACACGGGCTGAAGGAACGCCAGGCTCCGATCTGAAGGTGCGTCTTAAGCTCACCCTTGAGGAAATCGCCGACGGTGTTGAGAAGAAAATCAAGATCAAGAAGTGGAGGAAGTGCGAGACCTGTGGCGGCTCAGGGGCCCGGCCGGGTAGTGGGCGCACGACATGTCCAACCTGTGGCGGAACGGGAGAGATCAGGCACGTCCAACGATCTGTATTCGGACAGTTCGTGAACATCACGACGTGCGGCACGTGTGAGGGGCAAGGAACAGTTATCAGAGACCTCTGCTCAGCTTGCGGTGGTGAGGGAAGAACGCAGGGAGAGACGACAATCAAGGTAAACGTGCCCGCTGGAGTTTCCGAAGGAAACTACATCCCACTGCGGGGCCAAGGAAACGCCGGCCGACGCGGGGGTCCAGCGGGAGACCTCATCGTGGCAATCGAAGAGGAGCAGCATCCCTATTTTACGCGGGACGGCGACGACATTATCTATAAACTGCTCATTAGCTATCCCGAAGCCGCACTAGGTGCCGAAGTGGAAGTACCGACTCTTAACGGTCGTGCACTGCTGAAGATCGAGCCGGGCACACAACCCGGACAGGTGCTGCGCATGAGAGAAAAGGGCATCGGCCACTTGAACAGCTATGGCCGAGGCGATCAGCTTGTCCAGATCGATGTCTGGATCCCGAAGCGACTTACCTCGCGAGAGAAAGAGCTTCTCAGAGAACTGGCCTCAGGAGACAATATCAAACCATCCGAGAGTGATAGGAAGTCCCACGCAGGCAAAGGCTTCTTCGACAAGGTGAAGGACGTCTTCTCCTGAACAATGCAGACCCTCAAGAAATTCAATCACTTTTTCGGATTTACCCCAACCGAAGGCAAAGTAGTGTTATTTCTTCTCGTCACCTTTGTCATCGGAGGGGCCATCAAGCTTTACCGATACCACTATCCGTCTGCATTCTTGCCCTCATTCGATTACTCCCAGTTCGACAAGGAATTCGATCTCCGCGCAAGGCTCATCGACTCGACTGATGCAGAGCAAAAGCGAAAGCTGGGGGACGCAAGCGCGACCACTTCCAGCAAGAGAAAGACCGCGCGAGCGAAAAAGGCTGACCGCCTCCAATCGGTCGTTAATATCAACACTGCAACGAAAGCGGAATTGATGAAGCTCCCCGGAATCGGTGAGGCACTCGCGGAGAGAATCCTCATTTACCGAGACCAGAATGGTGCCTTCAAAGATGTCTCAGAGCTACAGAAGGTGAAAGGAATCGGAGGGAAAAAGTTCGGGCGGATTCGACCGCTGGTGAAAGTGGAATAAAATCACAATGAAGAGATCGAATGCATATGTCGCCCTCCACTTCTGCGGAAAGAGGATCATGGCGGTTGAACTTCTCCATTGGAGAAAAACTTTCGAGGTGACATCCCTTCTCGAACGCGAAACCGATGGAAGCCTCTTCGAAAGCCTCTCATCGCTTTCAGCTGGAATGCCCGCATTGGTTGACCACCTCTCGGAAGAGATTCGTTCAATAGTGAAGGATGGCTTTTTCTCGGCGACGAATATTTCATTCTGCTTGGATAGTCGGTGGGTTCTGACACATACTTTTCCCGTTGAGGGAACTCTCTCTGAAGCTGAGCGAGCCGACCAGCTTCAGTGGGAGCTTTCGAACTACATTGAGCACGAAAACTATGATAGCTACGTGACAGCCACGGCACGGCTGGACGACTTTCCTCAGGTGGATGCGATTCTTTTGCTATCCGCTTCTGCCCGACGAGAGCTGATCTCTGTCCTCCGCATTGCTGCCGCAAAGCTTGGTTTGTCTCTTGCAGTCGTCGATGTCGATCACTTTGGCGCTGAACACGCGCTAAGATGGAATCATCCTGAGCTTGACCAGGAGACTGCGGTTCTCCTTGGCCTAAAGTCCGATTCCGTCTCCATGACCTTGTTTCGGAACGGAAAGCCCGTCCGGTTTCGTACGGCGGACACACTGAACGGCAAAACCATCCGCAGCGTCCTCGATGATTTCCTTTCAAGAAATTCAAGGCGAGATTATCCCAGGAAGAAGGTGTACGTGTACGGAGAAAACAAGAACCTGCCCGAGTTTTCTATGCAAAGCATGGCGGATGCGGTCTCGATTGAGCCGCTTGACCCATTGCGACATCTAAAGCTACCACGGAAGTTGCGGAAGCTGGACCGAGCCACTTTCCACTGCTACGCCCCGGCAGTTGGGATTGCCATGAGGAAGGGATGACTCGTGCGTATCATCGCTGGCGCTTACAGGGGAAGGATTCTCAAATCCGTCCAGGATCCACGCCTCCGTCCTGCGACGGATCGAGTCAAGGAAGCAATCTTCAATATTCTTCAGAACCGAGTAGACGTTCGAGGGGCGCGGGTCCTGGACCTGTTCGCCGGAAGCGGAAGCCTGGGTTTCGAAGCGATTAGTCGAGGTGCCTCGCTCACTGTTTTCGTCGACGACTGGCAGAGAGCCGTAAAGGCAATTGAGGCGAATGCGAGACTCCTGCACTGCGAAGCTCGCTGTACGGTGATCAAAGCCGACGTCCACAAATTTCTTTCTCGAGCGAAAGGGGAGTTCGATCTTGTATTTGTTGATCCACCGTATGACCTGGAGGCTTCGGAAAGTCTTCCTCTGAGAATTTTCCAGCGCGGCCTCGTTTCCAGAGATGGCATCCTGATCATGGAACACAGAGCTAAGCTGAGGATTGAAACAACTGAGGGAATCGAATGCCTACTGGCCCGGAGATTTGGAAACACAGCTATATCCATGTTGAGAAGGACGATGGACTAATTCGACCCCGTATCCACTAACACGTCAGACTCACAATGCGAATCGCCATCTACCCTGGGACTTTCGACCCCATCACTTACGGACACATCGATGTCCTGGAGCGTGCAATCGAAATCTTCGACAAGGTAATTGTTTGCATCGCCCGGAACACAGAGAAGAACCCCCTCTTCTCCGATGACGAGCGCCTCGATATGATCCGGCACGTTGCAAGGAAATATGGCAGAAAGGTGGAAGTGGACAGTTTTGAGGGGCTTCTTGTGGAGTATGCTCGATCGAAGAAAGCGGTCGCGATCGTTCGTGGTCTGCGAGCTGTCTCGGATTTTGAAT
>JBBIJH010000044.1:15147-18154 GCA_037446075.1 Ignavibacteriales bacterium | reverse complement strand
GAAGCAATGAAGCGCGTGTTTGCCGATCGTGCTCAATTCCTTGGCGACCCTGACTTTGTTCAGATTCCAGTCGAATGGCTCCTATCAAAAGCTTACGCCGAGAAGCGGCGAAAGGAAATCGACTTAAACCGCGGAACCCCCAGCCTTGAAATACACCATGGCGAACCCGTGGCGCAAAGCCACTTGGAAACAACACACTATTCAGTGGTAGATCGTTTCGGGAACGTCGTGAGTACAACAACAACTCTAAACGATAGCTTCGGCTCGAAGCTGGTCGTTGAGGGTGCCGGCTTCTTCCTCAACAATGAGATGGATGATTTCAGTGCAAAACCTGGAGTTCCAAATATGTACGGGTTGGTCGGAAGCGAAGCGAATTCCATTCAGCCGAAGAAGCGAATGCTGAGTTCGATGACGCCCACGATTGTCACGAAGAACGGAAAGCCATTTCTTGTCCTGGGGACGCCCGGCGGGCCCACGATCATTACGAGCGTGTTCCAGGTGATCGTCAACGTGATCGATTTCAAGATGGGTATTCAGCAGGCCGTCGATGCGCCGCGTATTCATCACCAATGGTTGCCCGATGCGCTCGTCTACGAGAAGTTTGCGTTTCCAACCGATGTGATCGAAAACCTCACGCTGAAAGGCCAAAGGCTAGTGGAGAGAAGAGGGACTCAGGGGAGGGTAGAGGCGATCATGATCGATCAGGAGAAGGGCCTCATTTATGGAGCGACCGACCCGAGGGGATATGGCGGAGCCGCCGGCTATTGAAGAGCGCGGAAAATTTCCTTGACATTCTTTGGCTGAATGTTTATATTCAGTTTGGTTCTTTAACATAATGCCGTCTTGGTGTCCCGCCTCCGGTGGGATGAAAAGGGAAAACCCGTGAGTCTCGCTCTGATCCTTGGGCGGACGAGTCGGGTGCTGCCCCGCAACTGTAATCACGGTCCCGTGCTCCGACGCATTGAGACGGGGAAAAATCTCTGACCAGCAGCGTCACTGTGGCGTTGGAAGCGCCATGGGAAGACGGTTCAGAGATCGTGAGAGCCAGGAGACCTGCCAGGACCCACAGTCTATGAAATACCTTCGCGGGAAGGTTTGATGTCGAAAGATCCCGAGAGGCAAGATGAATGTGCCTCCATTGGAGGCTTGAAGCCCCGATCTTCCTGTGGAAGTCGGGGCTTCGATTTTGTAGGGCCATGTCTCATGAAATTTATCAACGTCAACCATCTATTTTCCGTTTCCCTAGTTCTATCGATTTTGTTTGCTCCACAGGACGGCGTTTCAGAGTCTCCTTACCATCTCCGGGGGATTGTCTACGATAAGGAGACATCTCAGACCCTCTCGGGGGCTCTCCTGAAAATCTACCCAGAAGTCTTGACGGTCGTTACTGATGAGGAAGGACAGTTTCGCCTGAATCTTCACGTGATGGGTAAACACCGCATTGCAGTTTCCCACATCGGCTACCGAACAGTACTGCTTGAAGTGATGGTTCCGCTGGACACTCTCCTCGAGATCGGCCTCAATGCAACTCCTGTTTCTCTCGATGAGATCGTGGTGACAGCTACACGCTCAGGGATCTTCGGCAGTGACTCTCCCGTGTCTGTTGAGAGGATTTCCTCTGGAGACCTGCAAAAGGTGAATGGGTCAGCTCTGTCATCGGTGCTTAATCGTGTGACAGGGATTTTTGTGAAGGACTATGGTGGGTACCTTGGGCTGAAGACTCTTTCGATGCGAGGAATGGGAGCCGAGCACACGCTCGTGCTTGTGGACGGCGTTCGTTTAAATAATTATGAGAACGGTTTGGTCGATCTTGCGCTGTGGCCTATAGACCAGATTGAGCGATTGGAAATTGCGCGAGGTGGAAGCTCTTCACTCTATGGCGCTGACGCTGTGGGCGGTGTCGTGAACTTGGTGCCGAAATACGAGGTGACAAAGCCCTCCGCAAGCATAAGCACTTCGGTCGGGTCATTTGGATATCAGAAGTACTTGTTTGGAATCGATCATCGTTTCGCGGAAATTTCCTTTACCGGATCCTATTCTCGTGAGAGAGGAAAGAACGAATTCTCTTTCTCCCCGCTGTTCGGCAGTGAAGGGAGTCGATGGATCCGCTCGAATAACGACTCGAATCTTGAGTATGGATTTCTCCGGTTTCTGTATCGGATTGATGACCAGTCAAAGTTGAGTGCTCTGTTCCGTTCGTTGGCCTCCCATCGCGGTCTGCCAGGGCCCGCCCTAAGTGCGGCCCCCGGACAAGCCCGACAGGATGATCACGACGTTGTCGGAATAGTCACCCTACAGTCAGCCGTCGCGAGCACGCTCCTCACCAATCTCTCCATAAACTATCATTACTCGGACCTTCGTTACACTGATCCGGCGCTCCTGGTGGGTGAGAGAATCCTGGAGAGTTTTTCAAGGACGAGGAATTATGGGATTAGCGAAATCACTCAGTGGCAAATTTCAGAGAGGCTGGCGCTGACTGCAGGGGCTGACCTAACTCGTGCCACGGGAAACAGCCCAGATCTAATCGACGACTTTGGTAGAACACTTCTATCCAGTTTCGTCTCCGGAGAGTTCTCTCTCGGCTCCCGAAACCCGCTCGTTCAGAAGCTCTCACTTTATCCATCCTTGCGCTATGATCGGATAATGGATCGGCAGGGCGACCGAACCACGATTCGTTCCGCCTGGAGTCCAAAATTGGGAGTAAATGTGAGAGTCGGGGGCGAGTGGCTAACAGTTCGGTCGAGCATCGGACGAAGTTTTCGAGTCCCCACTTTCAACGACCTGTACTGGTCTCCAGGGGGGAATGCCCGCCTTCTCCCCGAGACCTCACGGAGTTTTGATCTGGGCTTGGAAGCGCGTGGATCTTTTCTTGGAAAGCATAGGCTAGAAGTAACATACTTCAATATCGACACGAAGAACCGGATTGTCTGGATGCCAACTCCCAACGTGGATATCTGGAGTCCGAGGAATATCAGTAGAACCCTTTCCTCTGGCTTCGAAATCGGCT
>JBBIJH010000044.1:0-15108 GCA_037446075.1 Ignavibacteriales bacterium | reverse complement strand
CCGTGAATGAGACCAGGACCGAGGCGAGGAAAAAGAACAGGGATGGCTCAAATGATCCGACATTTGACAAGCAATCGATCTATGTTCCAAAGCAAGTTACAAGCTTCTCCGTCACTTTCCACCTCACTCCTTTTCAAGTGAATCTTTTTCATCAATTCGTTTCCCATCGGTTTTACACGGAGACGAATGACAGGTTTCTTCCTGCTTACCGGATTACAGACGCCAACATCTCTGTGCCTCTAACGATGGGTGGCACCAAAATAACGGCAAAATTGGAGGTAAACAACTTGTTTGACAGGGAATACCAGGTGATCGCTTACTATCCCCAGCCGCCGCGGTCTTATCGAGTGACAGTGGGAGTCTCGAGATAAGAGAGAATGAGAAGAGCGAGGATGAAGAGTAATGAGGATCGAAGGTGCTGTCTCAGGCCGGCTCTTTGCAGTCACGCGGCGCTTCTGGCTTTGATTCTCCTGACTTTCAGCTCGTGTGTAACAGAGCCGAGAGAAGAATTCGGTCCCATCCCGCTGATGACACAGGGAGTCTATGTTCTCAACGAGGGGAATTTTGGACGTGGGAATTCTAGTCTAACACTCTACATCCCCGACTCCAACCGGGTATATCAAGACATTTTTCGGGCCGTCAACGGGAGGGATCTCGGCGACGTTGGCAACGACATGCTTATCGCGGGGACGCGGGCCTTCATTGTGGTGAATGGCTCAGATAAAATTGAGGTCATTCGGACGTCGGATCATTCTCTAATAAAGACGATCCACCTTGAAGCGGGCCGAAGTCCATATAACATCGTGATTAGCGGTGGCAAGGCATACGTCTCGAATCTTTATGCGCGGTCTGTCACGGCAATCGACGTTGCTTCCCTAACGATTGTGCAGGATTCTATTCCCGTCGGACCGAATCCCCAGGGACTCGCTGCGATCAGCGGAAAGATTTACGTCTGCAATTCAGGGTTCGGGTCAGGCCGTACTGTCTCCGTCATCGATACCCTCACCGACCGGGTCATTCGAACGATCTCGGTAGGCGATGGCCCGAGCGTGGCGAGGACGACACCGGACGGACGGATTTGGGTTTTGTGCACCGGCTCCTATGGGGACTACGACAATCCGAACGATGACACGCCGGGAAAGATTTTTATCATCCACCCGAGTATCGACGCCGTCATTGATTCCATCTCGACGGGGACGGCTGGTCATCCGTTGAAGATGGCGATCTCTTTCGATGGGTACGCATACGTTGTGAAGGACAACGCGATCATGAAATACAGCACCCGCATTGACCAAATCACCAGCTTCGGGTATATCATCGGCTCTGCGACTTCGACGCTCTACTCTGTTGCGGTAGATGACTACACTGGCGACTTGTATGTTGGGGATGCTAGGAACTTTGTGCAGAATGGGGAAGTTCACATCTACCGCAGCGACGGCGTTCTCAGGCAAAGCTTCGAGGCAGGGATTATACCAGGAACGATTGTCTTCAAGAGATGAGCCAAAAGGCTCTTAGCACCTTTGTACTAACCATGGGATTCTCTTCCCGCCGCACTTCAGTTGAGAATTTGAACTCTAAGGAATATATTCACACACAACATAATCCAAGGAGGTCGTTATGCAATTCCTCATCGCTTTCCTCTTGGTTGTCTTTGCCGCGTTTTCGCGTCTGATTCCTCATCCGCCAAACTTCGCCCCGATTGCGGCGATGGCGCTATTTGGTGGTGTCTACTTCGACAGGAGGTTCTCGATCCTTGTTCCACTCGCGGCAATGCTCGTGAGCGACTTCCTGATCGGGTTTCATAGCACGATGCCGTTTGTGTACGGGAGCTTTATTCTCACTGGACTGATTGGTATTTGGCTCAAGAAGCATAAGAGAGTCCAGTGGATTGCAGGCGCTTCCCTGACAAGCTCTCTTTTCTTTTTCGTTATTACGAACTTCGGTGTCTGGTTGAACGGAGGATATCCACTGAACTTCACGGGACTTATTGAATGTTACGTTGCAGCAATCCCATTCTTCAGGACGACTCTTGTTGGGGATCTTTTCTTTGTCGCCGTTCTCTTTGGTCTGTATGAATCCGCGATTTATTTCTTGAAGCTAAAACACGTAGGAGAGACCCGCTAGTCGAAGGACAGCTCTCGGAGACTACCACTAGCTTGGCGAGACTTCCGGAGCTGCCCTTCCACTGTCATTGTGCATCTACTGAGGAAAGAATTTGGAAACGGGACTTCTTTTTGCTATATTCTTCTCCGAGTTGATTCTCAAGAGAATATGGAAGCAAAGTTAGCTCTGGAGAACGGTGTAGTCTTCTGCGGTGAATCTTTCGGCGCGGCGGGCGAGATGACCGGGGAAGTCGTCTTCAATACAAGTCTCACCGGTTATCAAGAGATTCTTACTGACCCGTCCTACTGCGGACAGATCGTGACGATGACGTATCCACTGATCGGCAACTACGGAATCAATTTTGAAGACCTCGAGTCCGTGAAGCCACAGGTCGCTGGGTTCGTCGTGAAAGAGTATTTTGATTATTACAGCAACTGGCGGGCTAAGACCAGCTTAGGGGAATGGCTTCGAGAGCATGGCATCATGGCGATCGAGGGCGTGGATACTCGCATGCTCACGAAGATGATCCGCACAGGAGGGGCAATGCGAGGGATCCTTTCGACTGTTGACCTTGAGGACGATAGCCTGGTCGAGAAAGCGAGAAATTCGCCGCAGATGGCGGGTCTGGATCTCACGAAAGTCGTGACCTGTAAGGAGATGTACACCTGGGAAGCTGTCGATGAGACTCCTTTTGTTCTGCCTGCAGGCCTCTCACCCGAGGAGCGAAATGGCAAGCGCTTCCATGTCGTGGTGTATGACTATGGCGCAAAACACAATATCCTTCGCCGATTGGCGCTTTACGGATGCAAGCTTACTGTTGTACCGTGCCACACCCCGGCAGAGGTGGTTCTCCGGATGAACCCAGACGGAATCTTCTTGTCCAATGGCCCGGGCGACCCTGCCGCCGCGAAGTATGCGATCCGAACCATCCAGAAGTTTCTCGACAAGAAACCCATCTTCGGCATCTGCCTCGGGCACCAACTGCTTGCGCTTGCGCTCAGTGGGAAGACGTATAAGTTAAAATTCGGACATCGAGGAGCCAACCATCCGGTAAAAAATCTTCTGACAAACGAGATCGAGATCACAACCCAAAATCATGGCTTCGCCGTTGACTGGGGGTCCATGAGCGAGCGGGAGGTGGAGCTAACCCACATCAACTTGAACGACCAAACCGTGGAAGGGTTCAGGCACCGCGAACTGCCGATCTTCTGTGTTCAGTACCATCCCGAGGCCTCTCCAGGCCCACACGATAGCGACTACCTTTTCAGGAATTTCATCTACCTGATGCAAAGGGCGCCCGTCGAGGTTGCCAGATAAGTGCAGTCGCTTCTCCAAATCTCTTGGAAGCAAAATCTCCGCACGCAAGGCCGGATCAGCCTAAAGGGCCACTTCTGACGAACTGACTCCTTCGCGGGCGGAGGCTTGAACCTGAGACTCATCCACTTGTCACAGAAGCGAGCCTTTCGCCTAAGAGATTCTTCAACCGCACGTGAACCCTGATGGGCGCAGATGAAACTCAAATGCGCTGTCAATCGAGAGAAACGTTCGCATAGATTCCGGTGGATTCGCGGGTGCCTCTGTTTACGTAGCTGTCGTCAGGGAGGGTTGCGGCTGTCCCACGGTAGGTTATTTCTTCTACTTCAACCTTCCATACTTCTTCATTATCGCTTTTACCTCCTCAACCGGCAGTGCCTCAGCTGTGTGGCCATTGATTCCGGTGACTGTCGTTGCCTTGAAAAGCGAATTGTAGATTGCTTCATCAGTTGCTTCCAGTGTCGCTTGGAAGAAAACGGAGAGGTTGTCATCTGGGAGGCGTTCTCCTTGCGGCAGTCCCCGATCGCTCCTGGGCGATTCTTCCGGGCGAGCGGTTGAAAAGGCGATCACGTAGTCTCCGCTACCATGGGACATTGACGATCCAGTATTCGCAAGCGCGAGAGGGGCTCGCCTTGCGACTCGATGGAGTTGCCGCGCATCCAGCGGGGCATCCGTCGCGACGATGATCATACAAGACCCGCCATCCTCATATTCAATCTGATCCTTTAGATAACTCTTTCCCAACTCCTTTCCCACAGGAACGCCCGAGATCTGAAGGGTTCCTCCTTTGTAATTTGTCTGAACGAGCACCCCGACTATGTAGCCGCCCAGCTTCGCGGGCAGTCTTCTCGATGAGGTGCCGATTCCTCCTTTCCAATCCATGCAAACTGTTCCAGTGCCAGCTCCCACGCTCCCTTCTTCCACGAGGCCGGTGGAAGCTTTTCTTAATGCTTCTGCCACTTGTTCCCTCGCAACCGGGAAGCTCCTGATGTCATTCAGGAATCCATCGTTTGTCTCACCGACAACAGGATTGACCGACCGCACTGATTCGTTTCCCGGCTGCGCAAGGGTGTACTCTACGACAGCTCTTGCTGCATCCCATACAGCAAGAGTGTTTGTGAGAACGATGGGTGTTTCTAATTCGCCAAGTTCTTCCACCTGGGTGTAGCCAACGAGCTTGCCGAATCCATTTCCCACCACGATCGCAGCAGGCACTTTTTTCTGGAAGACGTTTCCTTCGTGCGGAAGCACGGCTGTCACGCCTGTGCGAACTTTCTCTCCGTTAACCAATGTCACGTGACCGACTCTCACTCCCGCGACGTCCGTGATTGCGTTTAGGGGGCCGGGTTTCAACAGGCCAATCTCTAACCCGATTTCCCTGACTCTCGGTCTCTGCTTAGCTTCACTCAGACCGCCGAAGACGACACAGTGGAAGTGAAGAAGAACAGGTACTACGCACTTCACTAATGTATTTCCTTTCATGGAGACCTCCGGAAGTGAAAGAGCCCGCCCGAAGTGGGTCAGGCCGTACTATACTCGTCCCATTACCTCAAGTGATGCTAGGCAAAAGCCCGTAGGACAATCACTGATTGAGCTGTATCAGCCTGCGGCTGCGACCGCGGGTTTTCTGTAAATTGCTCCGACGATTAGCCCGAGGATGACTGATTCAATGACGCCGGCGACAAGCCACGCGACAGCGATGGTGGCCGTGTAGGGCATGACGGCGTAGTTGATGAAGAAGCGAGGGACTGAAACGAAAAACCCGATATACAGGCCAAAGCGCAAACCTTCTCCAAGGCCAGGCTTTCCCTCGTAGCCCTTCGTCTAAATCAATGTGAAAAGCACCGTGTAGACAAGGTATCCGACATAGAGAGCCCAGACGTTCGATCTCCTCGCTGCTTCTGAGGCCCATAATGCGGGCTTCTCCATGTAAGCGCTGGCAAGAATCTGGCCATGTAAGATGTATTCCATGATCGAAAGCGCGACAAACGCCACGACGCTTGCGATCAACCATTTCTTTACGTTCATACATCCTCCAAGGGAATTGTGGAAGAGAGAGTGATTTGTGTTCTGTGACCCTGAGTAGAAAGGACCTTACCTCAGGCATCGGCTTGAGTTCATCTCGTGGGCTCTCGGCCAGGAAGTGGTTGACGTCGGCGTTGCGGGATGTGGTGTGCTCTGACAACCGAGCGAAGTTACCAAAACAGCGGAGGAAATTCAAGCAAAAATAAGGAATCCGGGGATATCGCCGGGCCGCGGAGCTAAACCGTACACTAGAATACTCGCGCCAGCGTTTACGGAGTCAAGTGAAAGCCCGCCGTTGCAGGCTAGTTTTGAGAAATGCACTTTCAGTTAAGTAGGAAGAAGCGAGTTCTCATGGACTGCCCGACTTCGCTCCATCTACCTAGAAGAAGGCGAGATGTCGAAACTTCAAGAACAACCTGAAGTTTCTCCACAGTTCATGCACTTGTAACAGTTCCCACTCCGCACCATGATGCTTCCGCAGTCGTGACACGAGGGAGCGTCCGCCTGCGCTTGGAAGACTTGTTTTTCGTTGAATTCCAGCGCTTGCGCCGCAGCCGCACCTTTGCCCGTTGCTGACTTACTGCTTGTCTCTGAAAATGTGGGCAGGGGTTGCTCGTCCTTTGGTAGGAACTTCATCCCCAGCCATCGGAAAAGGTAATCGCAAATCGATTTTGCAATCGGGATATCTTTATTGTTTGTGAACCCGCTTGGCTCAAACCGCATATGGCTGAACTTATCTACCAGTACCCTGAGTGGGACTCCGTACTGGAGGGCAAGGGAGACTGAGGTAGCAAAGGCATCCATCAACCCTGAGATTGTCGAGCCTTCCTTCGACATCGTGATGAATAGCTCACCCGGTTGCCCGTCTTCGTAGATTCCGACAGTGATATAGCCCTCATGACCCGCGATGCTGAATTTATGGGTGATGGACTGCCTCTCGTCCGGCAAACGCCGCCGTACGGGCTTAAATTTTGGTTTTTCAGTGGTCTCTAAAGAGGTACTCAGAGGCTGGGTCCGCTTGCAGCCATCGCGGTAGACAGCAATCGCCTTAAGACCGAGTTTCCAAGCTTCAACATAGGCCTGCATGATGTCATCCGGGGTTGCATCGTTGGGCATGTTCACTGTTTTCGAAATCGCTCCCGAGAGGTACGGCTGTGTGGCGGCCATCATTCGAATGTGCCCCATGTAATGGATTGAGCGTATTCCGTTTTTCGGCTTGAAGGCGCAGTCGAATACGGGCAGATGCTCTTCCTTTAGATACGGGGCACCCTCGATTGTATCGTTCTTGTCGATATGCGCTACGATGTGTTCGATTTGTTCTTTGTTGTAGCCGAGCTTTTCGAGAGCAAGCGGGACCGTGTTGTTCACGATTTTCAACAGCCCACCACCGACGAGCTTTTTATACTTCACCAAAGCAATATCCGGCTCTACACCAGTCGTATCGCAATCCATCATGAATCCGATTGTTCCAGTCGGTGCAAGCACAGTCGCCTGGGAATTTCGGAAACCATGCAACTGGCCAAGGTCATACGCTTCCTTCCACACATTGACGGCAGCTGTGTATAGATCTGATGGGATGTATCGGCGGTCGATCTTTTCGGCGTAGAGGCCGTGTTTCAAGATGACGTTCAGCATCGGCTCGCGATTCGCCGCGAAACCCTTGAACGGTCCTTTTTCCTTCGCGATGAGGGCCGACTGCCTGTAAGCTTCTCCGCACATGATAGAGGTGACTGCGGCTGCATAGGCCCGGGCCTCGTCGGAATCATAAGGGATCCCTCGTGCCATCAAGAGGGCGCCGAGGTTGGCATAGCCAAGCCCGAGCGGTCGATAGTGGTAGCTATTGCGCTCAATGGCTGGTGTGGGATAGCCTGCGTTATCGACGAGGATTTCTTGAGCGGTGATGACGATGTCAACAGCATGCTTGAATGCGTCGATGTCGAACTGGCCATCTTCTTTCCGGAACTTCATAAGATTCAGCGAGGCAAGGTTACATGCCGTATCGTCCAGGAACATGTACTCGCTGCATGGATTCGATGCGTTTATCGGTGCGGTGTTCGGGCAAGTGTGCCAGCTGTTGATTGTTGTGTGGAATTGCAATCCGGGGTCCCCACAAATCCACGCGGCCTGTGCAATCTCCTTCATCATGTCTCTCGCTCTGTAAGTATCTACGACTTTGCCGGTCGTCACCGCCTTCGTGTACCAATCCCGGTCTTCCAGAACTGCGCGCATGAATTCATCGGTCACACGCACAGAGTGGTTTGCGTTCTGGTAGCTGACAGAGTCGTAGGCACCTCCGGGAGTGTGGAATCCGCCGTCGTAGCCCGCCTCGATCAGCGCCCACGCTTTTTTCTCTTCCTCAGCCTTGCAGCGAATGAACTCAAGGACATCGGGATGATCAGCGTTCAGGATTACCATCTTTGCCGCTCGTCGCGTCTTTCCTCCCGATTTAATAACGCCTGCGAAGGCATCATAGCCTCTCATGAACGAGACGGGCCCGCTGGCAACTCCACCACCGGAAAGAGACTCCTTCGAAGACCTGAGTGTCGAGAGGTTTGTGCCTGTGCCCGAGCCCCACTTAAACAGCTTTCCTTCTGTCTTCGCAAGCTCAAGGATCGAGTCCATCGTGTCTGCCACGGAGTTAATGAAGCAGGCAGAGCACTGGGGTTTTTCCTCCACGCCGACATTAAACCAGACGGGGCTGTTGAAGGAAGCGTACTGATTCACGAGCAAGTATGTCAGCTCAGAGTAAAATGTAAGACCATCTTCCTCTGAGGCGAAATACTTTCCCTTTCTTCCCCACTCCGTTATTGTCCCCGAGACACGTTCGATTAGCTGCTTTACGCTGGATTCTCGCTTTGAGGTCCCAACCTTCCCATGAAAGTACTTCGAGGCGACGACATTGGTTGCCGTCACAGACCAAGATTTCGGTACTTCCACACTCTTCTGCTCAAAGAGGATCTCACCCTTCTCGTTAAAGATGGCTGCCGTACGCAGTTCCCACTCGATCTCGTCGAAAGGATGCACCCCGGGGCGAGTGAAGAACCTAGGGATGATGAGCCCGTGCTCTCTCTTCAGGTCTGTGGCAGGAACTGCAGAGGTGGCCTCCGGTCGGTTCGGACTAACCGTTTCGTTGATCCCCATAGAATCCCCTGTCAATGGATTTTGTTGAAAAGTAGTGTGATATCAAAATAAAATCCCCTTGCGCGAACAAGTATCTGACCGTTCGCTCGAGTTCCTCAGTGAGTGTAGCAGTGAGCGAAACGAAGAGAGGTGCTGCACACTGCGTCAGATATCATGGAAGAGCACTTCCTCTTCTTAAACTGGCTCTCGGTAGGATTTCTATCGAGCCGATGGTGCGCAAAATATAGAAACTTACATGGAGGAAGTCAAGTAAAAAATTCAGAAAAAAGAAAAACCTCTTGATTCTTTTTTCAACTTCTTGTACTTTCACGGCGTCAAAGGTTGTGCCACATTCTTCTCGCCGGAGTTCCTCTCCATGGGTGTGATCGTTTCTTTCTCCACCATCCCTGAGATGTTCCTGAAGGTCACGGATCGGTTCCAGATGACTGACCGACCCTACTTGATGTACAAGGTCGGTGGCAAGTACCATGGGATCGGATTTGCAGAGGCCCGTCGCCGGGTCGAGCAGTTTGCCCTGGGGCTAGCGTCAATCGGTGTCAGGCGGGGAGACCGCGTAGGTGTTATCTCGGAGAACCGTCCCGAGTGGGTCGTGGCGGACATGGGGACCCTGTTTCTTGGTGCGTTCGACGTCCCGGTTTTTACAACTCTTACTTCTAAGCAGATTGAGTACATCTTTAGCGACTCGGGCGTCAAGGTCGTCGTGGTCTCCAATCTAGCCCAACTCTCTAAGGTTTTGAAGATTTTACCGAGAGTCCGGTCGATTAAGAAAATCATCATCATGGGCAAGAAAGCCGCAGACTTTCCTTCTGAAGTACTAGATTTCCAAGAAGTCTATGACCTCGGGGAGGAATTCGGCCGAAACCATAGGAACTTCCTCCAAGAGTCAGTTAGCCGAGTTCACCCGGGCGACCTTTGCACCCTGATCTACACCTCGGGAACGACCGGAAATCCGAAGGGTGTTATGCTAACTCACGCGAACTTCGCCTCAAATATCACGGCATCAGCTCAGATAATCCCGTTCAACCATGAGGATGTCTTGCTCTCCTATCTCCCGCTCTGTCATTCATTTGAGAGGATGGCTGGATACTACACCGCGACGGCATGTGGGGCTACCATCGCCTTTGCTGAGAGCATCGAGACTATTCGCGAAAACTTGCTTGAAGTTCGGCCCACAGTCGTTACCTCTGTCCCTCGCCTCTTCGAGCGACTGCACACCCGAATCCTCAAGCAGTTTGACGGCGGACCGGCACTCCGCAGGAAAATCTTCCACTGGGCCCTTGGAGTCGGTCGGGCATACGCGAAGGCGAGAAGGATAGGAGTCATTCCCCTGGGTCTCAAGCTCCAGTACCGACTGGCTGAGAAGCTTGTGTATGAGAAACTGAAGGCTCGAGTCGGAGGGCGCATCAGGTTCTTTGTCTCCGGTGGAGCGGCTCTTGCCCGTGAGTTTGGGGAGTTCTTCGAAGCGCTCGGAATCAAAATCATCGAGGGTTACGGGCTGACGGAAAGCTCTCCCGTTATAGCCGTTAACCCTGTGGATGACTACAAGTTTGGAACAGTTGGAAAGCCAATTCCTGGCGTCGAGGTGAAGATTGCGCCAGATGGTGAGATTCTCACTCGAGGCCCACATGTGATGAAGGGGTATTGGAATGATACCAGGTCTACGCGAGAGGCCATCGACAAAGAGGGGTGGCTTCACACGGGCGATATCGGGATGTTCGACTCAGATGGCTACCTTGTAATCACTGACCGGAAGAAACATCTTTTCGTGAGTTCGGGTGGGAAAAATATTGCTCCTCAACCCATCGAAAACCTTTTCCTCAAGAACAAGTACATCGATCAATTTGTTCTTGTCGGTGACCGGCGCATGTTTCTTAGCGCGCTCATCGTACCTGATTTCGATGCACTCAGACAGTATGCGGCAGCACATGGTATTTCCTACCGCGACGACTCCGATCTCGTGCGAAAGAAGCAAATCATAGAGTTCATGGATAAGAACATCCAGGGACTGCAGCGTGATCTGGCACATTATGAACGAGTAAGGAAATTTAGACTTCTTGAGAAACCCTTGACGGTGGAAAACGGAGAGATCACGCCCACCCTGAAAGTAAGGCGCAAGGTGGTGGAGGAGCGCTATGCCCATCTCATTGAAGATATGTACAAGGGTGTGAACTGAGGACCGGAAAAGGACGGATCAACGGGGGTTTCCCTTTCTCACCAAGGTCCTTCCGTTCAAATTGCAAAGCCAACGCCTAGGACTGTTGGCTTTTTCTGTAATCATGGGTTGAATCAATCTCCTCCTGACTTGTCAATTCCAGATGCCCGATCAATGCGCTTCCCGCAGGCTGATGGTGGAAAATGAACATTGCGGGCTGGCTTACGTCTAATTATGAGCATGGACGGCTAGATGGAAGAGGATGCTCGTCTTGTAAGACGATTCGTTGGTGGTGACCATGGTGCTTTTGATGAGTTGGCAAAACGGCACTACCAGAGAATCTGCAACATACTCCACCACACTCTTGGCCGTTCGGCAGACATCGATGATCTGGCCCAGGAAGTATTAGTGAAAGCGTATCAGGCACTCCCCCATTATCGGGGCGAGGCTGCTTTCTCGACGTGGATCTTCCGGATTGCGGTAAATGTCTGTTTGGATGAGCTTCGGCAACAAAAAAGGAGGCGCATCTTTTCCTTCAGTCGTGTCAAGGAACCTGAAGAGGGTCAATTAGAGTTGGAAGAAAAGCTCCCCGGTGGACGACGGCCAGACAGTGAGATGGAGCAAAAGGAGGTAGCCGAGTTTCTGCAAAAAGTGATGAAGAAGCTTCCAGAAAAAAATCGCATCGTATTTACCCTTCGCGACATTGAGGGGTTCTCCTATTCTGAGATCGCCGGAATTCTCCAATGCAGTATCGGGACAGTGAAATCGCGGCTCTTTTACGCTAGAGTCAAACTCCGACAATATCTCCGGCCATATCTCGACGAGTCTGAAATTCAGGAGTAACTGACATAGAACGTCACCTGAAAAAATACTTGCCCTTGATCTCATCCTACGTGGATGAGGAGTTGCAGACGGAGGTCCGCCAATTTCTCGAGGATCATCTCCGAGGGTGTGGGGCGTGTCAGGGAGCCCTCGAAGATTTCAGAAAACTGAAGGCGGTGGCTTCGGGGTTGCCTCCTTATTCCGCCAGTCCCTACTTCTTGACACGGTTGAAGGCTAATCTGGAAACCCAGCCCGAAACCAATGGAGAGGTCGCAGCTATCGAGGCGAAGCTTCTGGTCCCGATCATCGGGCTTTTGGTCCTCGCCCTCGCACTTCTGTTTTCATTCACGGGTAAGGAAACATCCGAGGGGTATCTGTTCTATTCAACCGCCCAGCAGACCGTTGTCGAAGAGCAGCTTTTGCAGCGCCAAGTCCCGTTCTCGAAGGATGAGGTCTTGGTACTGGTGGTCTCAGATCATCGGGGAGAGGAGTGACACGGATGATGACGTCAAAGAGGAAGGCGGGAATCACGATTCTGTTGAGTTTTCTCTTAGGAACAGTCGCGGGGATTCTGGTTGATCAGGCCTTCTTGCGCAGCGCGCTCCGTCCATCCAGGCCCTCATCCCGATATGAGGCCTTCAAGGGGCGAATGCTGAAGGAACTTCAGCTCAGCGTCCTTCAGCAAGAGCAACTCGAGGACCTGATGAATCGGCGCCAGGCGGTGTTTGACGAGTTCAGGAAGAGTGTTCAGACGAAGTACATGGAGATGAGAGAAGCGACACGAGACTCGATCCGGAGCCTGTTGACACCAGCACAGCTTGCCAAGTTCGAGGACCTTGTCAAGGAGTTCGAAACGGCTCGGCGGCGAGAGGAAAAAAGGAAGTAATCTATCTGGCAAATCGGACAACTTGCTTTTCAGACTCTATCGTGAAATTCGGGAGCGGGTACTACGTGGAAGAAGCGATAAGAGAACTGCAGGTTAAACGAAACTTGGAAGTGGAACATCCAATGGAGAGGGATCTATTGCTGAGCAGCTCAACCTCCCTCTATCTCTGTGGCATGCAACACTACCATTCATTCGAATCACAATCGGAGGCATTCCCATGCTAAGAATGATCGTGTTTGGAGCTTTTATGCTCCTGAGCTTCTTGTTCACTACAAGCATCATTTACGCTCAGGAAAAAACCGTCGCAAAGGCTGATAGCATCAGTATCCTCGATACGAAGAAACTGACAGACTACCTGAACCTGAGGAAATCCCAGAAGGAAGACGTTTTGTCGCTGGTGGCGCAGATACAGAACGTAGTAGATGAGGACAAGAAGATTCGAGAAGAAATGAGGGCCAAGTTTGTCCCCGGCCAGGGGATGTTCAATCGAGAGGCCCTGCAGACATTCAGAGCGGAGCAGATGGAACGCCAGAAGAAAATCGATTCACTCGCAGCGAGGATTCAAGCGAAATTGGACGCGAACCAGAAGGAAAAGTTCACGTCGGTGATCGTCCCTAACTTACAGGAAATGGCGAGGGCTGAACGAGGGCGATGGCGTCAGATGCGTCAACAATAACTGCCACCGAGCTGGCTCGGAAGGAGGCCGCGTGGTTGCTTATGTTGAACCAAGGTCAATATCACGGACGGTCACGCTTTTTCTAGTTCTCATTTTTGCAGGGTGCAGAGAAGAATTGTCGAGCGCTTGGTTTCGCTCCGCTCCGTCAATTGATGGAGATCTGGAGGAATGGGCGAGAACACCGTTCCTCGTCATGGAAGAGAATCGACTGACGGTCAGTGTCGCGAATGATTCCAATTACCTGTATCTCGCCGGGAGGATTCGAGATGTTACCGTCATTGCACAGGTCGAACGGGTAGGACTTCTACTCTCGATTGATCCCGAAGGCGGAAAGAATGATGACTTTGAGGTGTACATCCCCTCGGGCCGGTTGCTAGACCTGCAGCGGGCGAGAGGGCGGTTCTGGGAGAGTATGTCCGACGAGCAGAAGGCAAAGATTCAGCAGCAACTGGAAAATTGGCGCGGCGGAATCCTTGTCATCGACAGGCGAAATGTGGATTCCCGAGCCTTCCCATCCGGTAACAAAGAAGGGTTTGCCGCAGCAACAAGCAGATCGCTCGGGTTCATGGCCTTTGAAATTCGGATTCCTCGTAATCTTCCGAGTTTTTTCTCGAATTATGCTTTTGTAGGAGTTGGAGGAACTGCAGGAGTAAGGATGAAGTTTGGACGCGCCCTGTTGGAAGAGGTTGCCCAATACCGCGAGGAAGTGGGTAGAGCGATCGGCCCAGTGGGTCGAGGCACACGAGGGCGCAGAATTGTGCGGCCTCGGGCAGGGAGGGGAGAAACTGCGGGGATCCCTGAGGTCTCGCTAAAGGTCATTTTATCCTCTGGAAGTTAGAGGGCAAGAATTCATTCTACGAGGAGAAGGTCAATGAAGAAGAAAAGAACCATCATACTCGCGAGCGTCGGTGTTGTTTTAGTTGCCGGGAGTATCCTCATTTTCACAAGCAGCAAGAGTAAGGAGCCAATGTACAGGACGGCGAAAATCGAGCGAGGGGATATTACTCTGCAGGTCACCGCCACCGGCACATTAAACGCCGTGACAACCGTGCAAGTGGGGAGTCAGGTTTCCGGAACGATCGCAAAGCTATTCGCGGATTTCAACTCTGTGGTGAAGAAGGGACAGATCATCGCAGTTATCGATACGACCTTCCTGCAAACTCAGGTCGAGGATGCGGAGGCGAACCTGGAGCGCACGCAAGCTCAGGTGAACCAGACGAAGAGGGAGCTGGATAGGACGGAGGAATTATTCAGGAAGAACCTCGTGTCTCAGGCGGACTACGATGCGGCAAAGACAAACTATGAGTCAGCACTCGCACAGCGAAAGGCGGCTCAGGCTGCGCTGAGCCGCGCCAGAGTGAACCTGAAGTACGCTACGATTCGAGCCCCGATCGATGGTGTGGTCATCTCACGGAACGTCGATGTTGGGCAGACGGTGGCTGCGAGTTTTCAGGCTCCGACCTTGTTTGTAATTGCGAACGATCTCACGAAGATGCAGGTGATGGCCAATATCGATGAGGCAGACATTGGCAAAATCCAGGTTGGGCAAGATGTCACTTTCAATGTCGATGCTTATCCGGAACAACAATTTCGTGGGAAGGTGGCTCAGGTACGGCTCCAGCCCAACGTCATCCAGAACGTCGTGAACTATAGTGTCGTCATCGATGTTCCGAATCCGGATCTAAAACTAATGCCGGGCATGACGGCGACGATCACGGTTCTTGTGGACAAGCGCGAAGACGTTCTGAAACTGCCGAACCTCGCCCTAAGGTTCCAGCCGAGTCAGAAGGAACTCGAGGCCCTGATGAAAGAGCGGATGAGTGACACGACCCGATTCCGGGGAATGGATTCGGCGAGAGTTGCACAGTTCCGTGCTCGGATGCAGGCGATGCAGGGTCAAGGCGGTCAAGGAGGTTTCGGCATGGGGATGATGAGTGATCGCAGCCGCAGCGGCCGTAGCGGGATGTGGGGAAATCGTTCTCGTGTGTG
>JBBIJH010000043.1:7433-18668 GCA_037446075.1 Ignavibacteriales bacterium | reverse complement strand
ATACGATGATCGATCGTTATGATGAAACCACTTTCTTGACGGCAATGATGCGCACGACTGGGTTTTCCACTTCCATTATCGCCCAGATGATCATAAGTGGAGAAATCTCTGCTAAAGGGGTCTACTGCCCAGAGGAATGTGTCCCGGCAGAAATCTTCATTGGAGAGCTGTGCAAACGGAGAATGGTAATTCAGGAACAATGGAGTTGAATGCGGCGATGGCTCTTCCCACGATACGAGTGAGGATGAGGCTTTTGAGGAGCTTCCGACCGCTTTTCGGTTGCGCCTGCCTACTGCTATCGTACTCTCTGGAGGCACACACTCCTCTTCAGCAGCGTGTGTTGAAGATCGCAGTGGATGGGGATACAGCGAACCCAATCTCCATACCAAGTTATGATGAAGGAGAACTGACCTACGCGTCACTTGACGACCTTGCCTCTTCGCTGGGCCTTGGAACTTATAGGAACGAGGAAGCGAGGAAGCTCGAAGTGCGGCTGAAAGCTTACCGCCTGAAAGCTACTGCCGAGAGTCCTTTCATCGTCATCACAGATGTAGCGACGAACGCTGCCAGCGTTCATCAGCTTCCAAACGCCGTAGAAATTCATGACAGAAAACTATACGTTCCATCCACTTCTTTTTTCCCTCTCTTCAGAAATATCTTTGAAAGGCAAATCTCTCTCCTCCTGCCGGCAAAGGATGCTTCCGTCGAATCGGTGACGCGACCGGGTGCCTTCGACATTACAGGGTTATCCGTCGAGCCGAAACTCAACGGCTATGTGGTTCGCCTCTCCGCAAATAAACGCTTGGAAGAATATGAGTGCTGGCAAAAGGATGACCGTTGGTTGTACATCACGATTGCAAATGCGAGAGTCGACGTGGAGAGAATGAACATGGCCCGGCCGACGGACATTTTTAGCAAAGTCGTCGCGATTCAGTATCCCACCTCGGCACAACTGACATTGAAGTTGACCCAGAATGTCGCCAGCAGTGAAATCACCGCCGATCCTGCCAGCCACGATCTCCTTGTATCGCTCCGTGTGATGACCCGCGCCGATAGCATTGCAGCGGAAGCGGAGAGACGGGAGCTACTCGCGGCTCTCAAGGGAACCAGAGACAGATGGAAATTGGACGTAATTGTCATCGACGCGGGCCATGGGGGAGAAGATCCTGGTGCAATCGGGGTTACCCGAGTGAAAGAGAAAGATGTCACGCTCGGTGTCGCGTTGAAGCTTGGAAGGTTGATCGAGAGAAATCTGAAGGATGTCAAAGTGGTCTACACGCGGAAGACGGACACCTTCGTTGAGCTTTATCGCCGGGGACAGATCGCGAACTCGGCGAAAGGGAAGTTGTTCATCAGCATTCATTGTAACTCGATGAGACGGAAACCACACGTGCAGAGAGGGTTTGAGGTTTACTTGCTGCGGGCTGGGCGAACAGAGCACGCCGTCGAGATCGCAAGGCGAGAGAATGCTGTCATCCGGCTCGAAAAAGGCTATCAACAGCGATACCAGGAGCTCAGCGAGGAGAATTTCATCCTCGTGACGATGGCGCAGAGCGCGTACATGCGATATAGCGAGCGCTTTGCTGAGATTCTTCAAGCAGAGATGGGTAGGAGACTCCCATTAAGCGATAACGGAGTCAAGCAGGCCGGGTTCCATGTTCTCGTCGGTGCTTCCATGCCGAACGTCCTTGTAGAAACCGCATATCTGTCGAACCGGGAGGACGAACGCTATTTGAAGAGCCAGAAGGGGCAGCAGCAAATTGCAGAGGCAATTTTTTCTGCTGTTAAGAGGTACAAGGCAGAGTACGAAAAGACGCTCGATGAAGGAAGGGAGATTGGCGGGTCGAACTAGATTCTGGCTCTAATCGAGTCAGTCCCGGCCAAAATACACTTCGGGCGAGAATTTCTTCTGAAAATACATCTTCTTCCACTTTGGATTTATCGTATCGAGGAGCAATCCTTCGGCGGCACCGATGTAGTAGAAAGCAACTCTTCTGTAACCCGCGAGTGGGAGGGTTGGAAGTTCGGAGAGAATGTTCTTAAGCATTGAGTCAGCGACTGCTTTAAACGGAGTGAAATCAGGAAGGGATTTGAACTCGTTGGTCGGCTTGTACTTCTCCGCGGCTAATTTTGCAATCTGATACTCCGTATATCGAGCGATACCCTCTTGCCAAAGCTGGAATGAAAAGTATTTGAAGTCATCATCAGACAGTACGTCTTTGAACCGCCTCCGCGCTTCGAGATAAGCTGAGAGCTTGTTGGCAAACTCTTTTGTCTCTCTCGACTCTACAGTTTCCCACAGTGATTGACACAAGAGGGAGAACTGCCTTTCTACTTTCGCGGAGTCATAGGGGAAGGGGTAGTTCAGCATCCACATGCCTGTTGTGTCTCCCCGTGTGAGGCCCAAGGCGTTCACGTCAGAAAAGTAACCAGGCTGGGATTGCTGCAACTGATGAAAATGCTCATGAAGGATTGTTATCACCCAGGCGGTCGAGGTTTTCGATGTATTCTCGGGGGTGCCAACGACAATTGTTGGGAGTCCGTTAACCGCAGGGAAGGTGGCTAGGAGATTAGTTTGATATACGCTCCTGCGGAAGTAGACCTCGCTTCTCAAGAGCGAATCATACCCGGTTGAGGTAAAATCCTTCGATGGATTAGGATGACGGATCAAGAACTCATGCTCGGGTGTAACGAGAAGCACAGCAAAGGAAGCTTTACTCCAGTCCTCCCACACTTCGTTGGCTAATGCTTGGGCGAGGCGAAACGTTTCCGTCAATCGAACGCAGTCTGGCGTGAGGAGGGAAGGTTGTTGTTGACCTACGGTGGGGATTACGAGAGAAAAACTCAGAAGGAAAACAAGCCAAGCTTGCAAATAAGATCTCTGCAGTAGTTCTTCCTACTTTCGTCTCAGAATCTCATGAAGCGCCTTCTTTCCTTCTTTCGATCGGCCAAGATAGTACAGGGCGGATTCGCGCACTGAGTAATCCTCATCGCTATTTGCGATGCGTGTGAGGAAGTCAACACTCTTATCTGTTCCAAGTCGGCCAATGAAGGAAATCACCCGCTCCTTTGCATCCCGATCCTCCTTAGGAATAGCATCGTAGATCTCCACCAGGGTCGTGAAGGCGGCATCCTTGTCTGTTTCATAGGTACCGATAAAATAGATTGCACCCTCGCGCATGCGGGTGTCCGGATCGGTCTTTGCAACTCTGATGAGAAAGTCTCTCCCCTTCTTTGTTTTCAGCCGTCCGATGGAGCTAATCAACCGCTCCTTCATCTCCCGGGGTTCTTTCGGTGCCATCGCATAGAGGTCTATCAACTTTTCGGCGATTACATCCTTGTTCTTGCCACTCCTGCCGAAGAGGTCAATAGCATAGATCCGTAGCTGCGTATCAGGATCGTTCTTTGCAATCTCTTCCAGGATGGGAAAAGTGTCGAAATCTCTATAACGACCCAGAAGGCTTAACGCTTCGATGCGAAGTTGCGGATGCTCTCTCCGGTCGAGAAGGAAATCTTTGACAGTGTTAAAGGAGTCTTCATCCTGATCTGCTGCAATTCCACGAAGGGCTGCTAATTTCAATCTGGCATTCTTGTCGAGGTCTCTCGCTCTTTGAATTTGCGGGAACGCCCCGATGCCCCATTCGAGTTCATCCGACATTCTGTTTGCCATGATGGCCACATCGGGAATGTCGATCCGGAAGTTTTCAAGATCGGGGAGAACAACATGGATATCCGGGATTTCTGGAACTTGTACGCGGAGTTTCCGGCCGTGGCGGTAAAGGCTATCATTCATCCGTTGGATCTCGGCACTCCGACGAATCAGACTGTCCGTGAAAACAATGATATTCTTTTGAACTCTCGTTTGCAGTTCCGCAAGGTCCTCAAGTGCGTCCCTGCGGTAACGGCTGGTGGGAAATTCTTTGAGGTATTTCTTGTAAGCCTCGAGCGCTTTCTTCTGATCCTGATATTTCAGGCAGTAAGCGTACCAGTAGCTCGCATCGTCATAATATTTGGAGACCTTGGGATAGAATTTGAGAATCTGTTCAAACTTCTTCTGGGCATCCTTCCAGTTTGCCTGGAGGACTAGATGGTAGCCCGATTTGTAAAGCACATAGCCGGGATCATCCTGTTGCTCAAGGGTGAAACTGTAGGCTCGCTGCTGACCAAAGCTGTTTGTGACGAAAGCAAAGAATATCGTAACGAACAATGCCGCGATGTATCTCATCGACGTTTCCCCTCTAGCAAAAGCTAATCGTTTCCCCCTGATCCTCGTGATGCCGTTTGGAGCAATCGTACTTCGTGCGCAATCTCATGAACTCGCACTTTCATCACGAGATTATTTCTCTCAATCTCCTCTCTTACAAGATCGAGCTTTGAAGCATCACCCTCAGCTGTAACGGTCGAAAGCTGATCAAGGACCATCCGCAGTTCAGAGAGAAGTTCCTGCTCTCGTGGATCCAGTGTTTGTTGTTGTAACGATTGACATTCGGCGGCGAGCCTCAGCACTCTTTCCCGATCCGGGAGCAACTCCTTGATTCCCTCTTTTGGCTCATCGAGATTCTTCACCGCAATCAGAAAGGCTTTTGCCTTTTGGAAGAATCGGATAAACGGCTCGCTAAGCTCCGCGGTTGCAGTGTTCATGTCGAGCGATTCTGCCTGGATGGCTGGAGATTGTGTGACTGTCGGTGATTCGGTCTCACTCTTGCGACCCACGTACGGAAACAAAATAGCGAGCATCACGACGACGCCAAGCGCAAAACCGATGAACCCGTAGGCCAATCTGGGTGAGAGGAATTTTCCGGGCTGACGGTACCTCCACCGCTCCAGGAACTCTCTTGCCGCGGAAGGACTGCGCTCCTGCAGTTGCGGCTCGAGGACTCTCCAGTAATTCTTCCAGTACTCATCAGAAAGTTCCGGGATCTCTACTTTGTCCCTGTTCAGAACGTCAAGTGCTTGTTCGATTTTTTTCTTCTCTTCCCTGCAGCGAGGACAACTTTGCAAGTGTTTCTCAATGGAAGCTCTTTCAGCTTCCTCAAGCTCACCGACGAGGAAGTCGTAGAGTCGATTTGCTATATGTCCTTTCCCCAACATGTCTCCAGTCTAACCTGAACAATCTTTGTTTTCAATCCCTCATATAGTGGAGATACTTCTGCAGCTTGAGCATCGCCCGGTGAAGCTGTTGTTTCACCGTGCCTTCCGAGCATTTCAAAATTTCGCTTACTTCTCGTGTTGACATCCCTTCATAGTGTCGCAAGAGAAGAACAGCCTGTTGCCTTCGTGATAAGCGCTGGATCGCTCGCTGCAGATGGTCGCCGAGGTCGAGAGTCTCGATCTTCGGTTGTTCCATGAGTTGCAGCTCCGCTCGTTCGCGCCCACCCGGCGTCTCTGAGTCCACCGCGTCACGGTTTTTCTTTCTCAAGACGTTCAGTGAGAGGTTGACGACCGTCCGATAGAGATACGTGGAGAACTTCGCCTCTCCCCGAAAATTCTTAATGTTCTGATAGACTCTCACAAAGGCTTCCTGCGAAATGTCCTCGGCATCAGGATGACTTCGAAGAAGCCGGTAGGCAATCTGATACGCGTACCTTTCATACCGTTCAACCAAGAAGCGAAACGCATCGAGATCACCCTGGCAGACCCGTTCGACTATGAGCCTGTCGTCCGTACGGAACATGTGAAAGTCTCTTTTCATCCCTTTTGACACTCAATACGAGCCTCTCGTTGACAGGTTGCAAAGAGGCAGCAGAGAGAAGAAGGAATTCCTAGAGAATCAGACGACGAGGCTTTTTTTCCGCCACTCAGCAGTATGGTCTCAAGCTTTTTGTAGAAATGCAAATTCGAAGGGTTGAATCAAAAACGAAAACGCGTTCCACGGTCTCTGTTACTTCTCACAGTGTAAAGGTTCCCCCGAACGCTTGGTATAGAAGAAGTACATTCAGGAAAATGATCGTAGCTGCGACTGCCACGGCGAGGAATGTGGTCAAAGGTCTGTTCGCGTACTCACCCATGATTTCTTGCTTCTTGGTGAAGATGATAAGGGGGATGATCGCAAAAGGCAGCTGGAAGCTGAGGGTGACTTGGCTGAGCACGAGAATTTTCAGCGGTTCCACACCCGCGGCGATCGCCATGACAGCCGGAACCATCACGATCAGGCGGGTGACAAGCCGACGCAACCATGGACGAATCCGCAAGTTGAGGAAGCCTTCCATCACCACCTGTCCCGCCATCGTACCCGTGACGGAGGATGAAATTCCAGAGCAAAGAAGTGCGAGGGCGAAGGCAAACGCAGCGACCGGGCCCAACAAAGGGACTAATGTAGTATGCGCTTCTTCAATCGATGCTACCTGCAGTCCGTTGCGATAGAACACCGCCGCGGACATGATGAGAATAGCAGCGTTCACCAGGAGCGCCATGTTTAATGCCAGCGTGGAGTCAACGACGGCAAACCGGAAGAGCTTTTTCCTGAACCCTGGCTCATGACGGTTTGCAACAACGCGACTCTGGATTAGTTCGGAGTGCAGATAAATATTGTGCGGCATCACCGTTGCCCCAAGCATTCCGATGGCAACATAGATGCTCGCGGAATCGATGTGTGGGACGACGAGATGATATGCGATGAGGTTCCATTCAGGCTTCGCCAGGAATATCTCGACGATGTAGCACCATCCCACAATGGCCACGAATCCAATGATGATAAATTCGACGACTCGATGTCCGTACCGCTGGAGCCAGAGGATAACGAAAACATCGAGGCCGGTGATTAATACTGCCGTGAGCAGCGGCAAGCCAAAGAGAAGGTGGATACCGATCGCTGAGCCGAGGAACTCAGCAAGGTCGGTGCCAATCATAGCTACTTCCGCAGTTCCCCAGAGAAAAATAGACACCGGTCTTGAGAAGCGTTCGCGGCAGTTTTCGGCCAGATTCCTGCCAGTGACGATCCCGAGCTTTGCTGACATCGACTGGAGGAGAATCGCCATGAGGTTGCTCAGAAGCAGCACCCAGAGCAACTGATAGTTAAAACGCGCTCCGCCTTCAATGTCTGTTCCCCAGTTTCCTGGATCCATGTAGCCGACGCTCACGAGAAATGCCGGGCCAAGGTAGGGGAGAACTTCCCTCCACCTTCCAGACCGAATCATTGACGCAGACGCTTTGACTCTATCGACGGCTGTTGTCAGTATTTCTTCGGGCGACATCTGTCAATCAAAAGGAGGAAAAAACAA
Organism: Ignavibacteriales bacterium; assembly: GCA_037446075.1. Taxonomy (GTDB): domain Bacteria; phylum Bacteroidota; class Ignavibacteria; order UBA10030; family JAHEZR01; genus JBBIJH01. Next base: position 11,448 of record JBBIJH010000043.1, on the reverse strand, counting down.
CAGCTTGTATTGGAATTAGATACGCTCGACAAAGATACTTTGAGCTAACTTCTGGCTCACAAAACACTCCCGCCTGCCGACGCTGACGCGAAGAGAGCCATCGAACTTGATTCGCTCTTTCACAGTCAGTTTTTTCTTTAACGAAAGCCCTAGCCTCGTAGCGTACTGGAGAATCTCGGGACTTGCATCGCTGACGCGTGTGATACGACAGGTACCACCGGGTTCAATCTCGGCGAGCGATTCCGCCGACACCTCCCTTAGCTCACCTTCCTTTGTCGGAATGGGATCCCCGTGAGGATCGAACTTTGGGAAACCCAGTGCCTCGTCGATTCTACGCTCCAGTTCCTCCGAGGTGCTGTGTTCAAGGCGTTCGGCCTCCTTGTCGATTTCGTCCCAGGGAAGCCCCAACAATTCGACTAGAAGTACTTCCCAGAGTCGATGGCGTCGGACAATCCGCAGGGCATGCTTTCGTCCTTTTTCTGTCAATTCCACTCCGCGATATGGCGTGTGCCGCAAATATCCTTGCTCAGACAGCTTCTTGATCATGTCGGTAACGGAAGCAGGAGCAATCGAAAGCTGCTTTGCCAGTGAGGACGTCGTCACCTTCGCGTCCTTCGACTGGAGCTTGTAAATCTGCTTGAGGTAGTCTTCAATACTTGAGGTGGGCATAGAGCAGTCCATTAGGTAAGCCTAAATCTAAATTTACAGTTTTCTGAGGAAATGTCAAGTGGAAAATATATACCCAAGGAAGGATATTGCCATGGCAGCCGCTTCAGCACGGCACCCTCTGCCGTTCTCTTGACAAAGCCCATTATTCTTCCTAATTTGGGCGCAGGATGTTAAAGAACGGCTTCCGCCATGAAGGTGAGCGTCCCAAATAAGGAAATCGAAGTGGTAAAGGGGGACATCACAGAAATCGCCACTGAAGCCATCGTGAACGCAGCGAACGATCATCTCTGGATGGGTGCAGGGGTTGCAGGTGCAATCAAAAGGAAGGGTGGAGCCGAGATCGAACGCGAGGCGGTCTCGAAGGGGCCCATCAAAGTGGGCGAGGCCGTGATCACGGGGGCTGGAAAACTGAAAGCAAGGTACGTCCTCCACGCCGCTGTCATGGGCCAAGATCTCAGGACCGATGCTACAAAAATTCGACGCGCGACGAAGAGCAGCTTAGAGCTGGCAGAAAAGAATGGAATCTCGTCTCTAGCCTTTCCCGCGCTTGGAACTGGCGTCGGAGGATTTCCGATAAAAGAGTGCGCTGAAATCATGATCGGGGAGGGGATCAAGTTTCTTCAAAGATCGGACCATCTTGAAAAAGTCCTCTTCGTACTCTTTGACGAGGTGGCCGCTGAAACGTTTCAATCTACCCTCGAATCGAGTATCGACAAGGTGGGGCGAGTGGAGCGAACGGGCAGTCAATGAAATACAGCGACCATATCACCCATTATCGCCTCGATGCGGAACTCTTTGACTACTTCGATGAAGGTGCTGGGGCGACAAAGGATTTTGGCCGGCGGCTGCGGGCTTATGTTGTCCAACTCTCTGACGTAAAACCGGGGTCGACAGTTCTGGACGTGGGGAGCGGTTCAGGATGGATCACGCACATGCTGGCCTCAAGAGGGGTTCGTGTTACCTCTGTCGACTTATCAGGAAAGAATCTTGTCCGAATCCGGGAGAAGCTTCACCGAGGTTCTGCAGATTTTGTTCTCGCTGATACTTACCGCTTGCCGTTCCGGGACGGAAGTTTCGACCTCGTCATCGCCTCCGAACTCCTTGAGCACTTAGAATCGCCCGCGAAAGGGGTTCGAGAGCTTCAACGAGTCCTGGCTCGAGGAGGAAGGCTCGTTGCAAGCACACCGTACAAGGAGAAAATCCAGTACTATCTCTGCATTCACTGTAACAAGAAGACGCCAGCAAACGCACATCTTCATAGTTTCGACGAGCGTTCATTGGCGATGCTTTTCCAATCTCAGAGTCTTTTGAAAGTGCAGTTCCACAAGGTCGGGAACAAGGTTCTCCTCTACGGCCGGGTTTATTATCTTCTTCGATTCCTCCCCTTTCAATTGTGGAGGATTCTTGATCGGGTCGCGAATCTGATTTTCCGGAAGCCAACCCATATCGCTGCTGTTGTCCACCGAGACTAGCTTTTTCGCAGTCCTAGAAGCGCGACCGAAAAGTCCGACCTGCTCGTGCTGGAGAACGCTTAAGAGCTAGGGGCATTTCGCGGATGCGCGCCGCCCACAGCCGGACATGGCCATTTTCTTGGCTGCGCCTCGGGAAGACAATTCTCTCTCTAAAATCGCGAGACCGCTTGTCGTAGCTAGGCCTTCGGTGGAATCAGCGTGGATGTCGCGGTGGATTTCTGTCTGAAGTGCAAAGAATTGCAATTGCCGATGCGGTTGTGATTACCCGTTTTCTCCAAAAGAAAAGTGTTGTTGGTTCCCTCCTTGCGCTCCTTGCTTTTGTTCTGTACCTCTTCACCCTTGCCCCTACTGTCGCCTTCATTGACAGCGGTGAACTCGCTGCTGTTGTTAAGACCCTTGGGATCGCTCATCCCACAGGTTACCCGTTTTTCACGCTCCTAGGCTGGCTATTCGCACATTTGCCGCTGGGGTTGCGCACGATCGTTCAGCTCAACCTGATGTCGGCGTTTCTCTGTGCTCTGGCTGTCTGGTTCTTCTTCGGGCTATTTGTCTTCCTTCTACACGACCGGCGGGAGAAATCGCGAATCCCCTCTTAACTACCGGCTGTCACTGGTACCCTTGTCCTTGCGTTCTCAGAAACTTTCTGGTCGCATGCCGTTTCCCTGAGGTATACTCACTTCACATCCTGTTTCTTTCGGTTTTGCTTCTTCTTGGTCTTCGGTCATTACAGGATCAGGCCGACTCTGCCAATTTCGTGGGCGAGTCGTTTCACACCTATGCGGCCTGGTACGGGTTTGCTTTCGTCCTCGGTTTGAGCTTCGGCAATCACATGACGACAGTTCTGTTGCTCCCGGGTTTCCTTTACCTGTTCTTCGCGACACAGGGATTCTCGAAGGCTGCCTTCGTGAAGATTGTGAGCGCGGCTGTTCCCTTTCTGCTCGGTCTTTCAATCTATCTTTATCTTCCAATAAGGGCTTCTCAAGGCCCTCTTCTGAATTGGGGCGATCCATCAACGCTCGAACGGTTCTGGTGGCACCTTAGCGGAAAACAGTACCGTGTGTGGATCTTCTCATCGTTGGAAACGGCAGGTCATCAGTTTCGCTACTTCGTCGCTCAGTTTCCGGCGGAGTTCGCATATGCGTCCTTGGTTCTTGCTCTCATCGGTTTGATTCATTTGTATCGCGCGAGCCGAACTCTTTTCTTTTTCAGCTCGATTCTTTTCTTCAGCTGCGTGATCTATTCCGTGAACTACGATATCCAAGACATCGATCCCTACTTTCTGCTTGCCTACGTCGCGACGGCGATCTGGATCGTGTTCGGGGCAAAAGTCGTTCTCGAGAAGGCTGGGAGGATTCGATTGACTCTCCCCTCTGTGCTTGTTTGCTTGGGGATTGGAGTTGGCCAGATTGTTTTTCAATACCGCAGGGTTGACGCGAGTGAAAACCACGTCGTCGAGGATTACACGAAAAATATGTTTGCTTCTCTTGAACGAGACGCTTTCGTTCTATCTTATCAATGGGATTACTTTGTTTCAGCCTCTTACTACTTTCAACTGGTTGAAGGATACAGGAGGGACGTGATGGTCGTTGATAAAGAGCTTCTCCGCCGATCATGGTACCTTAGGCAACTTGGGCAGCGGTTTCCTGAGCTGATAGAAAGTTCTCGAAAAGAGGTCAGTGACTTTCTCAGCGAACTTCACAAATTCGAGCACGGCTCTCCCTACGATCCACTGGTAATTCAAGCACGGTTCGAGGACATGATCCACGGTTTTCTTTTGAAGAGCTATCCGAAGCGACCCATCTACGTCACGAATGAGATTGAACCCGAATTCGTCCGGGGATTTCAGAAGGTTCCTTCCGGCCTCGCATTCCGAT
>JBBIJH010000043.1:0-7401 GCA_037446075.1 Ignavibacteriales bacterium | reverse complement strand
CATTGCTCCGCGTGAGTTCAATTTCCGGCCGATCAAGAAAACGGACAAGTACAGTGAGGCTGTGCGGAATCTCTACGCCACCGCCTACACGAACCAGGGGATCTACTTAGCACTCGCCGGGAAGAAACAGGATGCACTGAAGCAGTTCCAGAAGGCGCTCGAGACTAAACCGGGTTTGCCCGAAGGCCTTGTCTGGATGAAAAGGGTGCTCCAACAACGTTGACCCGCCTCAACTACCTTGCATCTCAGCTCCTGAATCGGTATATTGAAATCCGCGAAAACAGACGAAGAATGACGGAATTAAAGGACGAGCATGTATCCCGGTAGATGGCCCCGCTGGAAATCAGCGGGATGAGCTTCATTAGTATACGCGCTAGAGCTAGGATCTATTCCCGTAAGGGTGGAAGCCCCCCGCCCGCCTAAGCCGCGGTGCTGAAATTGGTAGACAGGCTGGACTTAGGATCCAGTGCTCGAAAGAGCATGAGAGTTCGAGTCTCTCCCGCGGCACAGGCAGGCGGGAAGCCCCCCGTCTACCCACAGACAGAGAAGACGGATTGTGGATGCGAACATCATCAATACTGCCGAGCTAGAACGTGAGCTAGAAATCACAGTCGACGCTAAGGAACTGGCTCCGCATTTTGAGAAGGCGTATGCCCGTGCCCGGCCAAAGATCGAGATCAAGGGATTCCGGAAGGGGAAAGCGCCGATTGATCTGATCAAGCGGTTCTATGGCGAGTCCATCGAGTATGAATCTCTCGATTCCATTGCAAACGAGCTCTATCGTCAGATTGCCGCCGAGAAAAACCTTAGGGCTATTGGTGAACCGGAGATCGTTGATATCGATTACAAGCGCGGCGAGTCACTACGCTTCAGGATTAGGTATGAAGTTCCTCCCGAGATCAAGCTGAAAGAATACAAGGGACTCCGAGTCGAAAAGCCAATCCATCGGGTGACGGAGGAGGAGGTAGAACGGGAAATCGAGCGGCTTCGGCAGATCAACCGGACCCTCAGAGAAGTCCAACAGGCGACCGACGAAGAGCACATTCTCACGCTTGATATGCAGGAGCTTGACCCGACAGGATTTCCTGTAGTCGGGCGTCGGAGGGAAAACGTTCGGGTTCACTTGAAAGATCAGACTCTCCATCCGAGGTTGAAAGAGACTCTACAAACCGCCGAGCGCGGAAGAGAGTATCGGGTAAGACTGGAATCCGGGACCGGCAGGGAACGCCAGGAGACGAATCTTCTGTTGAAAGTGAAAAAAGTGGAGAAGGTGAACTTGCCCGAGGTCAACGGAGAGTTTATCAGCAGGATCACGAAGGGTCGCATCACTTCGGTAGATCAGTTTAAGCAGAACGTAAGAAAGGACCTTGAGGAATTCTGGAAGGAAGACGCCGAGCAAAAGCTAAAAGACGCCATCGTGGGTGAAATCGTTCGCCGACACGACTTTAGTGTCCCGGAGGGGCTTGTGAAGTCTTTTCTCGATTCTTTCCTCGAAGAAATTAAGCAGCGTCAGCCAGGGAGACAGTTGCCGCCGGATTTCAACGATGAAGAGTTCCGGAAAGAAAACCATGCGTATGCGGTATGGCAGGCGAAGTGGGCGCTGTTGAGGGAGAAAATCATTGAAGCAGAAAAAATTGCCGTGACGGACACAGATCTCGAGATTCTGGCTGAGGAAGAATCCAGGAGGATCGGTATCGAGAAGGAGCGACTTGTCAATTACTACAAAACCTCTAGGGCGGCGAATGGCCAACTTCTCTCCGATAAGCTAATGAAATTCCTGATCTCGCATGCAATTGTCGAAGAAAGGGTCGTACAGGAATCAAAGCTCGTGTAATGCGAGTTCAACCATCCTACGATTAGAGAAAGGAATCCAGGAAAGATGATTTTTTCACCACAGAACCAGTTAGTCCCCATCGTTGTTGAGCAAACCGGCCGCGGCGAGCGTGCTTATGATATTTTCTCTCGTCTTCTGAAAGAGCGCATCGTGTTTATCGGGATGCCGATCGACGATACCGTGGCGAGCCTCGTCATCGCGCAGCTTCTTTTCTTAGAATCCGAGGACCCGGAGAAGGATATTCATCTGTACATCAACAGTCCTGGCGGCAGTATTTCAGCGGGACTTGCAATTTATGATACGATGCAATATATTCGGCCTGATGTGAGCACGATCTGTATCGGGATGGCAGCGAGTATGGCGGCTGTTTTACTCGCGGGTGGCGTGAAGGGAAAGAGGACAGCTCTCCCGAATTCGAGGATTATGATCCACCAACCTTGGGGTGGAATACAAGGCTCAGCGACGGATATCCGAATTCAGGCGGAAGAAATTCTCCGAATGAAAAAGCGGATCAATGAGATTCTGGCAAAGCACACGGGAAAAGCGCCAGAGCAGGTAGAGAAAGACTCTGACAGAGACTACTACATGTCGTCGGACGAAGCAAAAGAATACGGTCTGATCGACAACATTCTTGTGAAACGACCGAGTGACGGCAAAAAGGAGAAGTGAGAGAGCGAGGGAACGCCATGCCCACACGCCCACGCTTAGATGATCGAATTCGATGTTCCTTCTGCGGGCGCGGTCCGGAGGAGGTATCGAACATCATCGCAGGCCCCGAGGTCTACATCTGTGATTTGTGTGTCGCCGATGCCGTGGGAATTATCAAGAGCAACATGGCCGCTTACACGAATCGGAAATCGGGGACCCGGGTTACCTTGAATCCCGTCGAGATCAAGGAAGCGCTGGATGAATATGTGATCGGACAAGAGCACGCGAAGAAGATCCTTGCCGTTGCAGTCTACAACCACTACAAACGCATTGATTCTCGTGAATACCTTCACAGTCTCGACGAAGTCGAAATCGAAAAGAGTAATATTCTCCTCGTCGGTCCCACGGGGACCGGAAAAACTCTTCTAGCGCAGACGCTCGCGCGAATTCTGGACGTCCCATTCGCCATTGCAGATGCCACGACTCTGACGGAGGCAGGGTACGTCGGCGACGATGTGGAAACGATCCTCGTCTATCTACTTCAAAACGCCGATTATAACGTTGAGAAAGCTGAGAGGGGAATTGTCTATATCGATGAGATCGACAAGATCGCGCGGAAAAGTGATAGTGCCTCCATCACCCGTGATGTGTCAGGGGAAGGGGTCCAACAAGCGCTCCTGAAAATTCTCGAGGGTACGGTTGCCGGCGTTCCCCCAAAAGGTGGACGCAAGCACCCGGAACAGAGTCTTATCAATCTCAACACGAAGAACATTCTCTTTATCTGCGGTGGGGCATTCGAGGGACTGGACAAAATCATTGCAAAGCGTGTGCATCAGAGCGCTGTGGGGTTTGGTGCCAATATCCGCGGAAAGAAAGAGTATACGGTCGATGAGTACCTGGCTCAAGTAGAGCCTGACGACCTGCTGAAGTATGGACTGATTCCAGAGTTCGTGGGTCGACTTCCCGTGATTGCGCCGCTTCATTCCCTGTCAGACGATGCACTCTTCAGCATCCTCTCGGAGCCGAAGAATGCCATTGTAAAGCAGTACAAGAAGCTCTTCAGGATGGAGGGGGTAGAGCTGGAGTTTGAGGAGGGGGCATTGAAGGCTGTCGTTCAGCGGGCGATCGAGCGCGGGACAGGTGCTCGAGCCCTCCGCTCGATCATCGAGGATGTCATGCTCGACATCATGTATCATCTCCCGCTCCGCCAGAATATCACAAGGTGCGTGATTACGAAGGACACCATCCTGAAAAGAAAAGATCCCACTTACTATTACGCGGAGAGAAGAGCAAGCGCCTGACTCAATCTGGTATCACAATTCCTGCATCCCGTATTCCACATCTCAATAAATACTTCTCGCGCTTCCCTGCTTCGTGAGCTTCAAATCTTGGAGTTGCGGTGCCTTCACACGTATCTCCAGCCTGAATCCCCGATAGTTTCCCTTCGGTAGCCAGTTGAAGTTCATTTCCCAGCAGTGCAAGTCTCGATAGACATTGATCACTGGAGTCACCACCTGTTTATTCATTACGTCATAGCTGGTACTGACAGAGATTTTCCAGTTTGTGGTTAGATCGAAGTTCAGTGAACCACGAAGATTTGAGGATCGAAATGTCGCCGTCGGATCGGTGCGGCTGAGAGAGTAGTCGAACGCGAGCGAGAGGTTCCAGGGGATGCTCAACGCGGGCTGCTCGTGGGAGGAGGTCGTGTAGGCGCTCTTCTCCTCGGAAAGCGGTGTCCGTGCACCCCCGGCAGCACTTTGCACCGGTAATGGTTTTCCGCCCCCGCGTAGAGAAGTCGAAAGGTTGATGGAAAATCCAGTGAGCTGAGCGATTCCACCCCCTTCGCTAATTAGAAATTTGTCGATGCGCCTATGAGCTATCGGATCGAATTTGTAGAAGTTAAAAGAGGAGGCACCGTAGATGTTGAGAAAAGAACCGATACTCGTCCGGTAGGAAACGGAGAGTTCTGACAGTTTCAGGCTGTCTGCGGCGAAGTTATAAGAGATGCTCGTTCCAACATTCATCAGTTGGATCTTTTTCTCCCGCTCAGAAGTGTCTCGGACGGCTGTTTTCATCTCAAAGAGATGCCCGACGCTTAAACTGATGCTCTGGATCTCTCCGCGAGGAGCTCCGCCGAAGATTTCTCGTTCATAGAAGCTGTATACAACCTCCTGCCCGGCACTGGTTCGGTACGAACCCCAGTATCCGAAGCTCGGTTTTCCAAAATCGGGTTGAAAAACGTAAGAAACGCTCGGGGTCACAGTGTGGCGGAAACTTCCGATGCCGAGCGCATTGATCGGAAATATCCCGTAGAACTTTGTGCTTGCTGAGATCCCGAGGTTAAAAAACCGGACGGCCTTCACGGCTGATATTTCCTCTGTGACCAGAGAGTCAGTGCCACGTGATGTTGAAACAACGTGTCTTCGGATACTCTTGTTGTACCAGCGTTCGAAGTAACTCAGGAAGGGGGTCACGCTGAATTCCCCGACCTTGGGCGATGCGTTGAACGTTAGAGAGTGAGCTACTCCCTGCCGCTCGTCTCGCCGGAGAGCGCCCGTGGAAAGGGCGCCACCCGAAGTGACTCTTTCTTTCTTGATGAGATTCATCGCATGCCCACTGTAACTGAATCCGATCAATTCATACCAATCCAGTTTTGCTAACCCTCCAGTTTTCTTATCTCGACGAAAGGGAAAAGTCTGACTCTTTGTGAAGCTAACGCTTGGTAAACGTTCGGAGAATTCTCCCGTCTGGAGATTCTGGTCGCGGTACACGTTAAGGGTAAGACTGTTGTTTCCACCCCTCCACGTCTTGTACAGGGTGGCGTTCGAGATCACGTTCTGCCGAAGGAGGTCGTTCAGATACGTGCTCGTGTTCTTGTAGTAGCTCCCGCTGGTGAAGGTAAAGTCAACGTCGGCGCGGGTGGTCGGGTTAAACTCCTGATTGTGTGTAAGACGGATATTGTACTCGCGTTGCTCCGTTCGATCCGGGTCAAACTTCTCTCCAAAGTGTGTATTCGTAAAGCTTGTACTCACGCCGCCCCGGAAAGCATAGCGGAGTGCGTAGCGGAATTCGCCGCGAGCAACCCATCCTCCTTTTGTATACCAATCGATCGTCGTCCTTAGATCTGTGTAGTCACTGATGGCCCAATAATAGCCGAGGTGCGTCAGATAACGGCCCCGGCGGAAGTCATCACCGTAGGCAGGTGCAATAATTCCCGATCGGCGTCCGCTGTGATTGGGGAAAACACCAAACGGGAGCGCGAAAACAGGTACACCTCCAATATAAAGGTAAATCGGTGCCGCAATCACCTTATCGTTCACGATGATCTTCATCTTCGGACTAAAGAAATAGTAATGCGGATCGCTATTCTCGCACGTTGTGTAGCGACCGTTCTCCACAAAGAGCACATCGCTCTCGACTCGCTTGATGTCCTCGCCGTGGTAATACCCCTGCTCGATTTCCGTGTCACCCAGCGTGATCTTTCCTTTTTGAGTTTTGAAGTTGTACGAGATAGTCACTCCATTGTACTGCTCCCCCCCGTCAACGAGGATCGGATTTCCCTTGAACTTTTTTCCTGTCGTGTCAGCGGAGTCTGGGACACCGTAAGCATGGAGAATGGAGGTGTCCCAGTTCATGTTAATCCTCTCCGACTTCAGTTCAGTCTTCCGATACTTCACGTCTGCCTTCCCAAAAAGATTCATCATTCGCGTGGAGAGATTGTACGTAATTGAATCAGTAGCCGAGTAAGTTACAACGGTATCGACTCCAGATGTAGTTTTTCGGGAGGTATCGGGAGGAGTTGGGACCTGAGATAAAGAAGAGGAATGGGAGAGAGTAAAGAGTAGAACGAAGAAAATGACTAATGCGTATGATGGAATCCGATTCATGGCTTGTCCAGCCGCCCGTCAGAGAACTAATGCTGCCGCTCCAAGGATTCCGGCTTTGTTCCCGAGCTTTGCAGGAAGAACTTCCAAACCTTCTGTCATTGGCTTAAGGACGTGAGCCCTCACGCTCTCTTTTACTGCATCGAAGAGAGGTTTGCCAGCACCCGCGATGGCGCCTCCGATAATGATGATGCGCAAGTCCAGAAGATTGACGACACTCGCAAGACCGACCCCAAGATACGTGCCCGTCTCCCAGAGGATATCGAGTGCCGTGAGATCTCCCTGCTGAGCTGCGAGCGAGACGATCTTTGGATCAATCTTCGAGACATCGTTTTCTGCCAACCGGAGGATCTTTGACTCAGGGCGGTTTTGCACTCTTTCAATTGCGCGCTGGGTGAGGTACTTCGCTCCAACATAAGCTTCTACGCAGCCGCGATTGCCGCAGTTGCACAGAGGGCCGTTGTAATCGATGGTGATGTGGCCGATTTCTCCTGCTCCACCGAACGGGCCGCGGTAGATCTTTCCACCGAGGATGAGGCCGCCCCCCACACCTGTGCCGAGGGTGATCATTATGAAATCTTTATAGGCCACGCCCGCACCAAATCTTGCTTCGCCAATTGCTGCTGCATTCGCATCGTTATCCACCTCGATAGGCCAGTGGAACTTCTTGTGAAGTGCCTCACCCAAGCGTACGACCGTCCAACCTGGAAAGTTGGGTGGATACTTAACTGTCCCGCCATCCACATCGACTGAACCGGGGGAGCCTACTCCAATACCGACAAACTCTTTCGGACCATTGGAAAAAGCGTCAAGCAGGATGCGTATGCTTCGTTCGATCTGCTCAATGACGTGCGCGGGTCCCAGGTGAGCTTCAGCCGGGATGGTCGTGTCACGGAGGACGGCCCCGTGAGCGTCCACGATGCCCGCCTTGATATTGCTGCCCCCCAGGTCAACGCCGATCGCAAGTTTCGTCATTTGGATTCATCGAGTTGATTCATCGTGAACTTATGATATTTCGACCACCTTCTGCTTCAC
>JBBIJH010000042.1:0-18864 GCA_037446075.1 Ignavibacteriales bacterium | reverse complement strand
AAAGTTTGTATATCAAAGTCTTGGAAAGAGTCTCGTTCCCGTTTACACGCTGGTTACTGACAATTCTGGCCAATCGCGGCGGGACACGACGTACGCAGTAAGAGACTACTCTGTAAGTACCCTTGCTTTTGACTTTGGGACGATTTACAAGACGGGTCTGAAAAGTCTCGCATTTGGGGTGTCCATTAATAACTTCTCGCGGGAGATTAAGTACGAACGCGAGAGCTTCCAGCTTCCGCTGACGTTTAAGATCGGTCTGTCTATGAATCTGATGGACTTCCTTCCGGCTCTCGCGGAGGATCACTCGCTCTTCGTTTCCGTCGATGCGCTCCACCCTCGCGCATATCCGGAGTTTCTCAACATCGGCGGTGAGTATGTCTTCGGCAAGACTCTTGCACTGAGAGGGGGATACATCACCCACCATGATGATTACGGGTTAACCGCGGGTGTGGGAGTTCGGAAGTTCGGTATTGCCGTTGATTATTCCTATATGCCTCATAGGATTTTCAATGATATCCAAAGATTCTCAGTGAAGTTCTCACTGTAACTCTCCTGTGGGGTTGGAGAACAATCCTTTCGGGCGTAATGTACTGAAGGAGCCGAAACATGAGGAAAGCAACACCAATGATTTTCTCGACCCTTGTGCTGTACTCTGTGTCTCTTTTGGCGGGAACGCACGGAAAGATCAGCGGGCGCGTGACGGATGCGGCGAACGGGCAGCCCCTACCCGGTGTCAATGTGATGATCGAGGGAGGAGCGGTAGGAGCAGCAACGAACATCGACGGTTTCTACACGATCCTGAATGTTCCTCCGGGTATCTACAGTGTTAGATTCAGCATGGTCGGCTATGCCACTACAACCGTGAGAAGTGTTCGGGTTGAGATCGATCTCACCTCGACGGTCAATGCAGAGCTGCATTCGACAGCCGTCGCTATGGAGGAAATCGTTGTGACCGCTCAACGTCCCGTGGTGACGCGAGATGTCTCTGCTAGTCAGTTCAACATACAGACGGCAGCTGTCGTGTCCATGCCGGTCCAGACTGTAACGGAAGTGCTCACGTTGCAAGCTGGCATCGAGCAGGGGAGGGACGGCATCATTGTGCGCGGGGGCGGAACGAATCAGACGATCTTCGTGGTTGACGGTTTTATCCTGAATGATGAGCGCTCAAACATTCCCTATGAAGCGGTAAGCCTCGCTCGCACGCAGGAGCTTCAGGTACAAACTGGCGGCTTCAACGCTGAGTACGGCAATGTTCGGTCAGGTGTCGTCAATGTCATAACAAAAGACGGAGATCGGGATCGCTATCGTGGAACTCTCAATGTGCGATACCGTCCGCCGGCTCCGAAGCATTTCGGGATTTCGCTGTATGATCCGAATTCTTATTTTAATCGGCCCTTTACGGACCCAGCCGTTTGTTGGACGGGGACAAAGAACGGCGCATGGGACCTCTACACACAGAAACAGTACCCTTATTTCCAGGGTTGGATCGCGGTCTCTCTAGCAACCCTTCAGGATAAGGATCCATCGAACGACCTTACGCCTGCAGCTGCCAAGCGCTTATGGGAATGGCAGCGCCGCCGGACGGGTGATATCGACAAACCAGACTACACGATCGATGTTGGATTCGGAGGTCCGATTCCCGTTGTCTCGGACGAGCTTGGGAATCTGCGTTTCTATCTCTCGCACTTCAGTGAGCGGGAGATGTTTATCTATCCCCTCTCACGCGACGCTTACACCGCTCGGCATACACAACTGAAGCTCACCTCCGATATCAAGTCAGGGATGAAGCTAACCCTGATGGGGCTCTACGGTGACGAGAATTCGGTTTCGCCGTACGAGTGGACCACAGTGCCCACGGGTTATCTGATGCGGGATCAAGCGGAGGTCGCGGACTTGCTCAGCAGCACCGACGGCATGAATGCACTGTACATGCCCGATCGCTACAGCCCAAGCTCGGTGTATCGGTACACCTTCGGGGCGAAACTGACCCACATGCTGGGACCGACAACATTCTATGAGATCGAAGCCCAGCACAACCACAGTCGATATAATACCTTCCAGGCAAAAACCCGTGACACCTCGAAGGTCTATCAACCTGTGCCCGGATACTTCGTGGACGAAGCGCCCTTCGGTTACTGGGGCTACAGTACCGGCGCGATCGACGGAGTAATGAGTATGGGGGGCTGGATGAACCTTGGTCGTGACCAGAGCGTCAACTCCGCTACCTCCCTTCGTCTTAGCCTCACAACCCAGCTCGATCAAAACAACCAAGTCAAGGCTGGATTCCAGTTCACCTACGATGATCTCAACATCAATTCGGGCACGTACAGCCCGTCAATGTCGACGTGGACGCGAAGCATGGTGTATCACGTGTTTCCATACCGGCTCGGGGCATATGTGCAGGACAAGCTCGAATTCCATGGCTTTATCGCGAACGTCGGCGTTCGGTTCGACTATTCGGACCCTAACGGCGATTACTTCGATATCGGTCCTTACGACCCGCTGCTAAGTCAAGGGCTCGGAAAACAGATCGAGCAAGTCGCGCCGAAGAAGAGGGCAAGTGCCGAGTCCTACCTCAGCCCACGGCTCGGGATCTCCCACCCGATCACTGAAAACTCCAAGCTTTACTTCAACTATGGCCACTTCCTCTCCGAGCCTTCGTCAACGTATCGCTTTCGCCTGCAGCGAGAGTCGAATGGCCTCGTAACGTATTTGGGCAACCCCAACATGAAGCTCGAGAAAACGGTTGCCTATGAGCTTGGCTTCGAACAGAATGTCTCCGACGTCTTCCTCATCAACCTTGCTGCGTATTACAAGGACGTCACTCAGCAACCCGGCTGGATCTACTACCAGAACATCAACGCTTCGGTCCATTACTACGAGGCTGCCAACAACAACTATGCGGACATCCGGGGCTTTGAGGTTACGCTGACAAAAGTTGCAGGAGGGTGGCTCAGCGGCTTCGTCAACTATACGTACGACGTGTCGACGTCAGGCTATTTCGGCCTGACCCAGTACTATCAGGACGTGAATAAGCAGCGTAGTTACCTCCAGCTGAATCCCTATCAGACGAAGCCTCATCCACAACCCTACGCAAGGGCGAACCTCACAGTCCGTACGCCCGACGAATTTGGGCCGAGGTTGATGGGGACGAACCCGCTTGGGGGCTGGAGCCTGAATATTCTTGGCACTTGGCAAGCGGGGAGTTTTGCAACCTACAATCCGAACTCAATCCCGGGTGTTGTCGATAACGTCCAGTGGAGGGACTGGTACAATGTTGACGTGAGGCTTATGAAGGCTCTCCGTATTGATCGATTTGATCTCCAGTTTTACATGGATGTCAAGAATGTTTTCAACTTCAAGCATCTAAACTATGCAGGGTTCGCGGACTCCTACGACTATCAGTATTACCTTGCGTCACTCTGCTTCTCGTGGATGGAGGGGGACAAGAAGGGAAACGATCGGATTGGCGATTATCGACCGACTGGTGTAGAGTACGACCCCCTCGAACCGAATCCGAACAATGATCCAGCGATCACAGCGCGGAACAACGCGCGGAAGGAGAAGAAGTCGTATATCGACATGCCAAACATCACCTCGACGACGTTCCTGAATCCGCGCAGCTTCATGTTCGGAGTCCGATTGGATTTCTGAGTTCCCGCCATGGAATAATGGAATGGAGAACCGCGATGTTTCTGACTCGTAGATTCAAATCTCCTATTGTCTGGGTAGCATGCTCGCTGATTCTCACGGATCCGTTAGGGTCGCAGGTCCCAGAAACCCAGAAACGGTACGTGCGGGTCGGTTCACTGCAGAGCCGTTTTACGGCCTACGGCGCCGAACGAGCTTGGAACGACGTTTATTACGAAGGGCTTATTTGGCCGGCTGACTATCAGTATCAGGATAATGCGGTTATCGAGCGTCAGTGGATCGGCTGCCAGGACTTCACAGATTCCAAGGGGCAACGCTGGGAGAACTATGGCGTCTACTTTGCTCAGGTGTACGCGGGCTCCGCTCTTTTTCCAATGGCGAACAAACAGACCGCGAAGTTTGACTTGCCCACAGTATACGTGGATGGCGTGGACATCAACGCCCCTTACAGGGAAGACATCGACGGGATCGATCCAAATCAGATTCCGGACCGCATCGTCACCAATATTGTCAACACCTCGATGGGCGTTACGATGACTCGTCGGGTGCTCGCCTTTAGCCAGCAGTACCACGATAACTACTTCATCAAGGAATTCACTTTCAAGAACACTGGCTACGTCGACGCGACGACGACGAAGGTGTTGAATGCGCCAGTGAAGGGATTCAGGTTCGGGGTCGGCGTGCGATACAGCGTCAGCCGTGAAGGGGCATTCCGGATTGCCAACGGACAGGACTGGGGAAAGCACACTTGGGTGACGAGACGCGGCGAAGATTATGCTCGACATGCGAGCGACGCCTTAACGGAAGCTAGCCCGATTCCACAGTGGCTCCGCGCAGGATTCTGCTGGGCTGGACAAGCAGCGGAGAACGCATTCGACAACATCGGGGGACCATATAGAACAGGGGACGGGCGGCTGTGCGCTCCGCAGTTCGCGGGTATTGTAACTCTTCATGTTGACAAGAGTGCTGCCGACAAGACGGATGACGTGAACCAGCCCCGCGTCCTCGGTTGGCACGCGGGTGACACATATCCGAGCCTGGGGGATATGTCCCTTGGGACCCTGCCGAATCATGTCGATCTCTACAAGATGTTGAGTGGGATACCGTATAAGGACCTTGGCAACCCGACCGAAAGGATGGACGAGGTGTACGGAGCCAGGGAGAAAGATCCCTGGAAAGTCCACGGCGACGGAGGCGGTACGAACCTTTGGATCTGCTACGGTCCCTTTGATCTGAATCCGGGGGACAGCGTTACAATCGTGGTTGCGGAGGGCGTTAGCGGGTTGAATCGAGAGATGTGCTATCAGGTCGGCAGACGATGGAAGCAGGCATACGACAACCCGAACGATAGGGGGCCGTTCACACTGCCGGACGGTTCGACGACCACGGATAAAGATGTCTACAAGAACGCGTGGGTCTATACTGGGAAGGATTCGATCATGAAAACGTTTAGCAGGGCGAAGCGGAACTATGACCTCGGGTACCGAATCCCGCAGCCGCCCCTGCCGCCCCCTCTGGTTAATGTGACTTCTGGCGGTGACCGGATCAGCCTGTCCTGGGACCCAAGCCCATCTGAGAACAGCCCTGGCTTCGGCGGCTATAAGATATTTCGCGCTGTGGGCAAGCCCGATACAACGTATCAAGAAATTGCCAGCCTTGGCCCTGGGAGCACTCACTTCGATGATGTCACGGCTCAGAGAGGCTTCTCATACTACTATTACATTTCATCGTTTAGTGATGGGAGCAACAATACGACCGGCGGGCCAAACCCGACCGGCATACTTCTGAGCAGTCGTTTCTATACAAAGACCAACCAACCTGCGTATCTCCGTCGGCAGGCTGGCGAAAGTCTCTCGGCCATTCGCATTGTCCCGAATCCGTACAACATCGCGGCTCAGGACATGCAATACCCGGGCGAGCCAGACAAGATTATGTTTCTGAATATCCCTGGCCATTGCCTCATCAGGATTTATACGGAAAATGGTGACCTGATTCACACGATCAGTCACGAAAACGGAAGTGGCGACGAGACGTGGAACTCAATCACCTCCTCTCGCCAGGTGGTTGTGAGCGGTGTGTACATCGTCCACTTCACCGTCACGGAAGATTATATAGATCCACAAACCAACGGGTTGAAGTACCGGAAAGGCGATACAGCGTATCAGAAGCTCATTATCATTCGCTGAGTAATCGAGTGATGGGTGCTCCATAGCTCGTTTGAGAAGCTTCTTCGTTCTGAATCTTTCACTCCTCGTTGCGCTTTGCACTCGAACCAAGCTGTGTCAGAACTGGACGAGCATTGGTCACCTCCAATCTTGAAGAACCCGTGTGAATAATTCTTCTCAGCTTCTCTCTTCGACTAATGGGGGTCGCTATGAGAAAACTCACGTGGCTGTTTCTCACTTTCTTCCTTTGCACCGTTCTCCAATGGTGTTCCCCGGTATTCTTGTTCGGTACGAACGGCAAAATCGCAGGCCGTATTCTTGACCGAGAGACGCGAGAGCCGCTGCCCGGTGCTAACGTCGTCATCACCCACAGCATCATCGCGAACGGGGTGGAAGTTGCGCTCGATCGGCCAATGGGGGCTTCGACGGATCTTAACGGGTACTACTTCATACTGAACGTCCCGTCGGGTACGTACGCGCTCAGGGCCAGTATGGTCGGTTACGCACCAGTGATCCAGAGACCGGTGCGGGTAGATCTTGACCACACTGTCACGGTGAATTTCGAACTCACAACGACTGCCAAAGAGCTTGAGCAAGTCGTCGTCACCGCCGCAAGAGAGGTCATCAAGCCAGACGTCTCCGCAACGCAAGAGGTCATCATGACGACCAGGCTGGAACAGATGCCTGTGACAAGAATGGATGAGTTTGTGAACCGCATCAAAGGAATCGAGCTTGTCAGTGGAGCAGAAGGGAACGGCCTGAGTGTCCGCGGCGGAACGATCCGCGAGACGGATGTTCGGATCGACGGGATCTCGTTGCAAGACCCGCGGTCGGAAAACTCATACCTTGCTCTCAATTCAACCTCCGTGGAAGAGATCCAAGTGCTCACCGGAGGTTTCCAGGCGAAGTACGGTGGCATCCGTTCTGGATTGCTGAACGTGGTGACGAAGGACGGCCATCGTGATCGGTACACCTTGGCACTCAAGACCGATGTGGCGCCGGGCGGCCAGCGGAGGTTCTTTGGTACAAACCCGTGGAGTAACGAGTCATGGATTTACCGCGTGTTTGCGGGCGAGTACGCGATGAGAGGTGTACCGGTGGGCGACACGACAGTTCCGGCGGAGTTCAGGAATTTTCGGGGCTGGGCTAATCGATTGACGCAAGACCGCCGTCTTGACTCACTCCAGAAACTTGATCTCTGGAAGAAGCAACATCCTCAGTATAAGTTCGGCGAGAGGCCGGACATGTTTGTGGAAGGCAGCATCACTGGCCCGTTCCCGGGCGCTGGACTTCCTCTTATCGGTCCATTTGCGGAGAGAACTACTTTTCTCCTCGGGTTTAAATATGAAGACTCGCAGCTTGCGTTTCCTCTCGGACCACGGGATAACTATCGGGACTGGAACACACAACTGAAACTCACATCCTCTCTCTCGGAGAACCTGCGCCTGTCGGTGAATGGCTTATACGCGAAGGTCCGCACAGTCAGCGGAGGGCAGACAACGAGCTACGGAGGAGCCTTGATCGACCAGTCATCGAGCTTCAGCTTCCTCAATAGCACAGAGAGTTCTGTTCGACAGCAGGCACGCTTGCTTGCCGGCGATAATCTATGGCAAATGTTCAACAAGAGTCGGCTGCAGTTCTACGACCAACGCTATATCGTCGGCGGCATGAAGCTCACCCACACGCTTTCTTCGAGGGCGTTTTACACCATAGAGTTTCAGGGGGGCTACACGGATCAGCTGTTGAATCCATTCTCTCTTGACACATCACGGGCAGATGCGTGGCTCTACTACCAGAGCCCCTTAACAGGCCAGACGATTCGTTATCTGAATGTTCCTGAGGGTGGAAGTCCAAACGCTTCCACCAACCCCGGGACCGACGTGCTGAATATGTGGCGCCTCTACGGTGGCCTCCAGCGCATTGATTCTTCCTATTCTATCGTCGGTCAATTCAGGTCCGACCTGACTGCTCAACTGGGACGTCACCATCAGGTCGAAGCAGGGTTGTCCGCCCGGTGGCAAAAACTGTTTGTCTACACAGGCACGTGGTTGCAGGCACAAACTTCTTTCACACCCGACCTGTGGCAGTATTACACGGCGACTCCGCTCGAGCTTGGTTTGTATCTCCAGGACAAACTCGAGTTCGAGGGGATGGTTCTGAATGCTGGAGCAAGGATCGACTACCTGAATCCGATGAAGGAAGGGTTTGTCGTCGGCATCCCTCCGGACGAGCATTATCGGGAACTCTACAATGAAGTTTACCAGAACCTGGGCGGAGTCTGGGGAGGTTATGATCGCTGGCTTCTCTTCCGCGACATGCTGGAGAACCCGCCCGGGTGGCCACGGACAGAAAACAAGATTCAGGTGAAAGTCTCGCCTCGACTCGGTGTCTCCTTCCCGATTACTGAAAACAGCAAGCTGTACTTCAACTACGGTCATTTTTATCAGCGGCCGGCGGTTGCGTTCATGTACAATCAAACGATTGACCTTGCTGCGGTTGTCCTTCCCACACCCGGCCTGGAGATGGCAAGGACAGTTTCTTATGAGTTCGGTTTTGAGCAAATGATTCTAAAGCAGTTCCTCTTCAACGCGACCGCTTACTACAAGGATGTCCGGAATGAGCCCTTAAGCAGGCAATTCATCAACTACTATCACGATAATATCATTCGAGCCTATTTTCCCGATGCGTACAAGGATGTGCGCGGTATCGAGCTTCGTCTTGAGCGACCCGTCGGACGGTTTGTAACATTCTATGGTTTTTATGACTACATGCTCCAGAGTGCTGGGCAGTCGGGCCTTGCGCGTGTTTATGAGAATCGGCTGGAGGCGATTGATGAGTTGCGATCTGCCAATCTCTCGACTACGGAACCCCGGCCACGAGCAAATTTCAACCTGAACCTTCATACGCCGAATGATTGGGGACCAGCCTTTGGCGGGGTTCATCTGTTCGATGCGATCTATCTCAACTTCTTCTTCGAGTGGAGAGATGGCGGGAGAATCCTCTGGAATCCCGAAGAACCTGACCTGAAGAATCGGATTTATGTTGATGCGATGGACTACTGGAACATTGACTTCCGAGGATCGAAGGCCTTCAAGCTCGCAGGGACGAGTTTCGAATTGGTTGTGACGATCAAGAACCTGACAAACAACAAGTGGCTCATCCCCGAGAATATGCTGCGGACACAGTACGACGAGTACAAGGCCTCACTGCGGCTACCGCATCAGGGTGGGAGCGACAAATGGGGGCAGTGGAAGTCGGAGGACGGACATATTAAGACTGGGTGGTGGGAAGCGCCGATCTTTCTCAATCCACGTCGTATATTGATTGGTGCTCGTGTGAACTTTTGAAATGGAGAGACCATGAAGCCAGGAAAGCAGTCGAGTATTCTCCTCGTTCTGATGGCTGCCCAGGTTCTGGTAGCGCAGCAGCGAAACTATGATCCGTTTCCCATGATGATCGACGTGGGAAACTATAACATGAGTATGAACAAGCTGAACGGCGAAGGCGGATTGCAATCCCAGTACAGCTGGATGCTGACGGGGGCAAATCCTCAAAAGACGGAAATCTTCTACTGGCCCCAGGATCGATGGCAATCCAACCTGCTGTACCAGATCTTCAATCCGCTGGTTCTCGATGACAATGGAATTCTGGACGAATTCGGACAGCGAAAGGCGATGTACAGTCGCGGCGATGCTCTCACGAACCCCGGGAAGACGGACTGGGGCATCGAGGTGCGCCGGTATCGCCCGCCGAATATCATCGTCGATGGGATTCAGCTGAATCCGCCTTACCGGTGGGCTGTGGACCCAACGCTGAAATCGGACATCAAGCTTGAGTGGGAGGATGTCCTCAGCCAGTTTGGCATCCGAAGTCGCGTGGAGGTCTATGCCTTCAGCAATCCGTACTTTGCCGATCTGTTCATCTGGAAGGCGACGCATAAGTTTACCGGCGAGATCAAGCGGCCTCGAGAATCCTCCGCCCCCACGGACACGCTGCCGGATCAGACGATTCGTTTTTGGTGGCCAATCGCTTTCAGCTTCGGTCCATCGAAAGCGGGCGAGTTCAGTGCCTTTGGGGGCTTCACCTACGAGGGGGAAGACGATCTGGATAGCTGGTTCAAAAGAAAATCGGAACTCGTCCCCGGTCGGACACGGGACTCTCTGTACGTGGCTTACTACTGGGACGACGATTATCCAGCAAATGCTGTCTATTCAAATGGCTCTGGTAATGACGCGGGAGATCCGGATCGAGTCACGGGTTTTCTTCACTCGACGCAGATTCCTGGATACACACTTCTCTACGCCGACAAATCCGCCAGTGAGAAAACTGATGACGTCGCTCAGCCTTACGCACTCCCTCATGCAAGCATCGTCCTGGACCTATGGGGAAGGAGGGATGTGGGGCTGAAGTTGACGTATCGAGGGGATGACGCACGCGGTCGCTTTCCTCCAGACGCTATTACGGCGGGATTCGCCACGAGTCCGCAAAAGGGGCCGATGAGGTTCATCACCGTTGGTCCGTACGAGTTGACAAAGAACAAGGCCCAGGGCAGGTACGATTCGCTCACCTTCGTTTATGCTGTCGGCGTTGGAAGTATTGGCTGGAATCTTGCCGACTCGATTGGGGCACTGTGGTTAAACAAGCAAATCTCGGACGCGGAGAAAAAGGAGTGGGTCCTCAAGGGTCGTGATTCACTCTGGAAGGTGCTCGACCGAGCTAACTGGGCCTGGGATCGCCTGAGTCGTGGCCTCAGCATTCCATCCCCGCCTCCTCCCCCTGATATCGAGGTGACTTCCGGTCCCGACCAGATCAGCGTGTCATGGTCCTATCCGGACCCAAGCTATTTCAAAGATCCAACCACGGGCATTGATGACTGGTACGCCTGGCGAGTGTATCGGAAACGGGGTGCATTCTACGTGAACGATCCGCTCGACCAAAGGAGCAAGGCTCGGTGGGAACTGGTGTTCGAGACGACGGATCGGAACCAAACTACGTTCGTCGACAGGGCTGTGCAGCGCGGTGTGGATTACTATTATGCGGTCACCGCGGTTGACGACGGGACACAAAACAACACGGGCCTGTACGAGGGCGTCCGGCTGGAGAGTTCACGGTACGCGACACGTTCACAATTGCCAGCAGCTTCTTTTAAAGGTGGATTGAGTGAAAGCGGGAGGGTGCGTGTTGTCCCGAATCCAGCTACCGTGGCAGCGGGTGGACTTGGGTTCGCAGGGACTCCCAACAAGATCCTGTTTGTTAACCTGCCGTACAAGTGCACGCTGCGAGTCTTCACGGAAACGGGCGATCTTGTCCGCACGATGCAGCATCAAGGGACGGCGGATCACGAATGGGACCAGCGTACAGAGAACAATCAGTACGTAAGCAGCGGGATCTACGTTCTTGCCGTCACAGAAAGCGAAGGGCTGGACGGCACGAGACTTGAGGACCAGTTCGTGAAATTCGTTCTCGTGAGATAGCGGCTCCCATGTGATGTCTCTCGTTCAGTCGGTCCCCCGAATTCTGAGGAGGTTCAAATGATTCCTCGAAAAGGCTTTCTTCTCTTGCTTCTTTTCGGAACTGTCGCAGACTTCGAAGCAAAGGCACAGATTGTAAAGCGGGCACAGGTCGGGTTTAGATTCCTGGAGAACCCGGTCTCGGCTGAGGTCATCGGTCGAGGCAGTGTCGGGGTCGCGACGACGCTTTCCTCTAACGGCATCTTCTGGAATCCGAGCCTTTTGGGGTGGATTCCTCGTAATGCCGATGTAAGTTTGAGCCACACAGAAGGGATTGCCGAAATCAGTTACAACGCGGCTGCAGCAGCTTTTCGGTTCGGTCGCTTGGGCGTTGCTGGAATCAGCCTCATCATGATGGACTACGGGACCTTCTATGGAACCCGACGCGCTCCGAACGAACAGGGTTATATCGAGACGGGCACGTTTTCCCCGAAAGCCTACGCCGCGGGAATCGCATTCTCTCAAAAAGTGAGCGACCGCTTCTCCTATGGAGTTCATCTGAAATATGCACGGCAGGACCTTGGGGATGCCTGGGTAGCCGCGGTGGGCACGAGCCTTGATGATCCGAACCTCACGATCGAATCGCGTCGATATGACAAGAATGCTCTTGCGATGGATTTGGGTGCTTATTATGACTTCCTTTACAAGGGGATTCGATTCGGCGCAAGCCTCCAGAATATCTCGCGCGAGCTGCGTTATGAGAGCGAGCCATTCCCAATGCCATTCGCGGTTAGCTTCGGCGCGACTGTGGAGCCGCTCCAATTTTTTAACGACGAGGAGAAAGGGATCTTTATCCTGAGCTTTGAGTCGCGGCACCCACGCGACTTCAACGAAAAGATAAAATTCGGAGGTGAGCTCCGACTCCGAGAGATAGTCTTTGCCCGATTGGGCTACATGGGAAATTACGATGAGAGGGGACTGACAGCGGGACTTGGACTGCACCGTGAGGTGGGCCGTGTGCCGCTTCGCGTGGACTACGCATACCAGGCCTTCGGGATCTTTGGAGGTGTGCACCATCTGTCGCTTGGAATTAGTTATTAACCGCGTTTGAGGCCTTTAAATTTCGACATAGGCGGTACAACCGCCCGCGCTACGCATGCCCCTCACGATCACACCGTACGACGATTATTTTCGGGACGAACTTCTTGAGCTTTGGGCTAAAGCGCTTCCGCTCGACGCAATCACAGCGGACATCCTTGAGTCCCGAGTTTTGCTCGATGATAACTTCGATCCCGAGACCTTTCTCCTTGCTCGCGATCATGGACAGCTCGTTGGCTTTGTCCTGGGCGTTCGTGCCATGCGCTTACCGTTAGGAGATGCCGACCCAAGCGGGACTCGAAGCTGGATCACTGCTCTCGGCGTTGGACCTGAATTTTCCCTCGCAACCATCGGCGGCAGGCTTCTCGACGAAGTCGAAGTCAGATTCCGAGCCTTGGGGCAAAAGGAATGCTTCGTTTCCCCCTATCCCCCCGGATACTTTACTCCCGGGATCGATCAAAAATCTTACAAGCCGATCCTTGATCTCTTCCTCTCCAAGGGATACGAGGCCCTCCAGGAGGCCATCAGCATGGATGCCTCGATCGTCCTATTCACGATTTCGTCTGAACTCGAGGTAAAGGAAAGAAAACTTCTGAAGGAAGAGATCGAGATACGTCCTTACTCGAGGGAAGACCTCACTAAGTTTCTTTCCTTCATGGAGAAATCCATGCCTACGGACTGGGTCCGGGTCGCGAGGCGAAACCTTCGGAAAATCCCGGAGGGAAGCTTCAAGCCTGAACAGATTACGCTGGCAACAAAGGGAGGAAAGATCATCGGCTATTGTCAGTACGAGGGATCTCACTTCGGGCCATTCGGAGTGAGCACCGAGTACCAAGGGATGGGCATTGGGACAATTCTCCTTGCGAGGACACTCCAGCGCATGCGGCGGGAAGGGTATCATAACGCATGGGTGATGTGGACGGACGACACTGCTGCAAAAGTGTATAGAAAGTTTGGCTTTGCTGAGACTCGGAGGTTTTCAATCCTGAAGAAAGTTCTCTGAAAAATCGATTTGCGGGAATGACCATCTTCCTTTTTTCCACACTACTGTACGTAACAGCACTCAGCATGACCATGAACGACCAACCTCAACGGACAATTCTCGCCATCGGTGCGCACTGCGGTGATATGGAAGCGACGTGCGGAGCCATTCTCATCAAGCAAAAGAAAAACGGGGACCGAGTCGTTATTCTTCATTTGACACTCGGCGAGGGCGGTAATCCAAAATTGCCCTCGGCAGTCTACGGCGAACAAAAAAAGAGGGAGGCCCTTGCGGCCGGAAAGGTAATTGGCGCTGAAATAGTCTTTGGACCCTACAAGGATGGCGAGATTCCCAATGACGAAGCGGCACGCCGTTACGTGGTCAACGTCATCCGGCAAGTTCAGCCTACCCATATTATCACACACTGGCAAAACAGCATCCACAAGGATCATTCGACGACACACGCGATTGTCAAGGATGCGGTCCTCCTTGCCTCGCTTGAAGGCGTGGTGCCAGAATATCCCCGTTATCGTGGAGTGAAAGGAATTTATTATGCAGAGAATTGGGAAGATCATGAAAACTTCCAGCCCTACATCTATGTGAATGTTTCGGATGAGCTTGTTGAGTGGAAGCGCTGTGTTACTCAATACGAATTCATCAGGGGAGGAATTTCCTCTTTCCCTTATCTTGAGTATTACGAAGCCCTCGCGCGCGTTCGTGGTGCCGAGGCAGGAAAGCGTTATGCTGTTGCTCTCGATATCGACGCGTTCGGAAAGAAGCAGGCAATCGAATTGCTTCCATAACTTGTTTCATCCCATTATGATCTTTTTGTTGATCTTCTTCCCATGAGCTTCACAGTTCGTGAATATGAGTCGGAGGATGAGCGAGCGGTCGTCGAATTGTGGAACCGTTGTCTTACTCGCGATGAGATCTCCCTAAACACTTTCCGCCGAAAGGTGATTCTCGATCCGAACTTCGACTCTCACGGGTGTGTTGTCGCGGTAGCGAAGAAGCAGATTGTTGGATTCCTTCTTAGTCTCCGCCGGCGTTACCCCTATTACGATGTCGGATTGGAACCAGGGAAAGGCTGGGTCACGGCATTCTTCGTCGACGAAGACTGGAGGCGGCGCGCGATAGCCTCTGCGATGCTCAAACGGGCTGAACAGTTCCTGCTTCGAGAAGGCGTACGTGAAGTTTTCGTCTCCGACTACACGCCGAATTACTTTATCCCGGGTGTTGACCTGGATGCTTATCCAGAAGGCTATCAATTCTTGAAGGCAAGAGGATATATGAAAGTCCAGAATGTTTACGGCATGGGGCGGTCGCTCGTGGATTTTGCTGTACCGGCAGAGACTGAGCCACGCTTGCAACAGTTGAAGAAGGCGGGGTTTTCTGTGGAGATTTTTCGCCCCCGCTATACATTGAGTCTCATGGAATTTCTGAGACGAAACTATCCCGGCGACCTCTTCCGCGTCGCCCTGGACCGTTTGAGCGAAAATCCCGAGTGCGACGAGATTCTTGTCGCTGTCAAGGACGGGGAAGTGGTGGGGTTCAGCCATTTCCTTGATGAGCGCTTTGGCCCGTTTGGTATTGCAAAGGAGTATCTTGGTCGGGGCCTGGGTCCGATGCTGTATTATCATACCGTGGAACAGATGCGAAAGAAGGGCAAGCGCAATCTCTGGCTTGCATGGACAACCGGCCGTGCGAAGGACTTCTACCACAAACTCGGATTGAGAGTACTGCGACGTCATGAAGTAATGAAAAAAATACTTGCTGCGCAGGAATAAAAATGATGCCCGATGAAAGCACCAACGGTGCGTGCGCGCTCCACGGAAGGTTCTGTGTGATGCCTCACCTCCGGCAACTAGCATGTAAAGGAATCCTTACCATCCTAGCGGTTAGTCTGAAAGCCCTTGGACAGCCAGTCCGGGTGACGGTGGAAGCAAGCAGCCCAATTCGCTCGATCAACCCCTGGCTCTATGGGATTAATACAGCCCGGTGGGATGAGTCGTTGTTTCCTGGTCCCAGCGATGAGATGCTCAGTACGGCGGACCGGGATGCAATCGCGAAGATCAAAGCCTCCGGCATCACGCTGCTGAAGTACCCGGGAGGCAACGACGCCGACTACTACGTGTGGAATTCAAGGTCGAATGATGCTACTGAAATGGACACGGACGAGTACATGGCGTTATGCCGTGAAGTTGGCGCTGAACCGTTTATCACCGTCAACTTCAACGAATCGGTCGAGCTTGCCGCCGAATGGGTGCGCTACTGCAATATAGTCCGCGGCTACAATGTAAAGCTATGGGAGGTGGGAGACGAGCAATGGGGATGGTGGGCGAAGGGGCACGCGCCGCCCGAAGAGTATGCGAGAAAGTATATTTCTTTCGTAAAGGCGATGAAGGCTGTGGACTCGACAATCAAAGTGGCTACAAACGTTCCGCTAGGCCCCCACCCCGAGAACTGGACTGAGCGTGTTCTGAAGTCCGCGGGGGATTACGTTGACATGCTCACGTTCACATTTTTCCCACAGCGGCGGGGGGCCGAGCAGGACGATTCTCTGTTAGCGAGCACACAGAAGTTCCGGGAGCTTTTCTTGAAGCTACAGAACGATGTTGAACGAATCGTCGGAGCTGCGAAGGCTAAGTCGATCCTCTTTGTCAACGTTGGCTATAACTCCGTGGATGGCCAGCCCGGTCCCCAGACGCTTCAGGTTGTCAATGCTCTTTGGGTCGCGGATATGCTCGGAACAATGGCAGAGGTCGGCGTCGATATTGCATGCTATTGGGCCTTGCACAATTACTACCCGCCGCGTGGGGGCGACTATGGTTATCTTTCTTCCGACGGGAAAAACACACCTCGGTATAATTATTTTGTTTTCCCGCTGTTATCCAACCGCTTCAAGGGGACAGTCGTCCATACGAGATGCTCTGATTCTTCCATCTCCGTTTACGCAAGCAAGAAGGGGAAGGCGCTATCAATCCTCGCCATGAACAAAGGCAAAAAGCGGCCGAAAACGCTAGAGGTCTCGCTTACCGATTGGACACCACAAGCGCGGGGCCGCCGATGGATTCTGAGCGAACAGAAAAAGGCAGTAGAGCTACCTCCGCTTTCGAATCTCTCAGAACGCTTCGCCATGCAAGTGCCGGCATACTCTCTCATCATCGTAGACCTGGTAAGCCGGGATTCAGTTACCCCTCCGCAGAATCTGGCCCCTCTGGCGCGTGCATCAGCTTCGACCCACTCGACGGCTTGGCCGAATCAAACACCGGTGTATGCAATTGACGGAAAACTGTACACAGGCTGGTACTCGGAAGCGTGGACGAAGAGTGAGGGAGATGAACCACAGTGGTTTCGTCTTTCATGGCTAAAACTCCAGACGATCTCTTGCGTTCGTATCCACTGGGGCGATACGTATGCGACGCGTTACTCCCTCAAGACTTCTCAGGATGGGAAGAACTGGCGCACAGTCCGCAAGGTGGTAGAAGGTCGGGGCGGGACGGAGGAATTTGAATTCGGTCCCGTGAAAGCTCGTCATTTGATGATCGATGGGGAGTCTGGACTAAGAAAAGCTGGAACCAAAGGAGTGTCAAAGTACTCGATCCGGGAAATCGAAGTGTACGAGAAACCGATTCCAAAGTAACTGATGGTGCTTGACGATATCTGAAGAAGAGACCATACTGCCACGCCGACTGACGTCGCTCGATGCCTTCCGGGGGTTCGCCGTTGCCGGGATGCTGCTCGTGAACAATCCCGGCACATGGGATGCGGCTGTCGTGCCTCGCGCCTTGCTTCATGCTGAATGGCACGGCTGCACCTTCGCCGATCTGATTTTTCCCTTCTTCCTGTTTGCTGTTGGAATGGCAATGCCGTTCAGTGAGGCTCGCAAGATCGAAGCGGGGATCTCAATCTGGAAAAGAATCCTGATTGCAGCACGTCGCGCGGCTGTCCTTTACCTCCTTGGAGCTTTCTTGAAATCCGCTTCTATCAGCACACCGGTCTTGCATTTTGGAATCCTTCAACGCATCGGAGTACTGTATTTTGCTGTCTACCTCATCCTTCGCCTCAAGCCTCAAGGGCAAGCTGGTCTCGCGATCTCGATGTTGTTCCTTTGGTGGGCAATCCTTGCCTTCGTGAAAGCTCCGGGGGTGATCACAGGTTCGTTCGAGCGGGATGTCAACGCTGCACAGTATATCGACTCATTCATCCTTGCTCCTGATGACAAAGAAACGATCGTCAGCTTGATTCCCGGTGTCTCGACAGTCTTGTTTGGAGTCCTTGCTGGAAGATTTGTAATGCAGCGGAAAAGCCATGCCTCGGTCGTTCGCGGCTTTTTGATCGCCGGTGCAGGGGGGATCGTGGTAGGTCTTTTGTGGAATATGATTGTCCCCATCAACAAGATTCTCTGGTCGTCATCCTTCGCAGTGTACACTGCCGGCTGGTCGTGTCTCGTTTTTCTCCTCTTTTATTGGTTAGCAGAAATGCGCCAGTGGCGCCTTCTTGTTTTCCCCTTCGTTGTTTACGGCATGAATGCGATCACACTCTATGTCGGCACAGGATTGTTTGTCCGGTGGGTGATGCTGTCGTGGAAACTTCCATGGAGGGGAACAACAGTATCTCTGACGGGCTACTTTTATAATACCTTCGCTTCTCTAGGTTCTCCGACGCTCGGTTCCTTTCTTTATTCCGCCTTGATCTTATTCCTCGGCTGGTTGCTGTGCTACTGGATGTTTCGACGAAAACTTTTTCTCCGGGTTTAGAGCACGAGGTTCTCAGGGACGAATGAACTTCACCGCGCTGGACTGGATTATCCTCGTTTTGTACCTTGCGAGTTCTGTCCTTATCGGTATCCGGGCGAAGAAGTATGTTGAGAACATGGAGGGGTACTTCGTCGCTGGACGTAGAGTGAAGGTGGCCCTTGGCTCAGCAACGCTGATTGCAACAGAGATTGGAATCGTCACGTTCATGTACTTTGGGGAGCTTGGATACGTCACAGGCTTTTCGTGCTTCGTTCTCGGCCTGATCGGTTTCTTCGGCTATTTTGTGATCGGGAAGACGGGCTTCATTGTCACAGGTCTGCGGCGATTACGGGTGATTACGATTCCGGAATTTTATGAAATAAAGTATGGGAAAGGCGTTCGCGTGCTTGGCGGGGTTCTTCTGTTCCTCGGAGGGGTATTGAACATGGGAGTGTTCTTGAAGATGGATGGACTCTTCCTTACAGAAACGATGGGATTCGGGCAGGAAGTTTTGTTCATCGTGATGACGGTGATGCTGCTTATCGTCATCAGCTATACGGTGTTGGGAGGAATGTTCTCGGTTGTCATCACCGATTTCATCCAATTTGTGATCCTCTCGTTTGGCATGTTCGTCGCCACGATCTTTGTGCTGGGCCAAGTGAGCCTCACGGAGATAGCATCTACGGTCACAAGGCAGCTGGGAGAAAGCGGAGTGAATCCGGTAACGAATCCGAGATTCGGCTGGACATTTCTCCTGTGGATGCTTATCGGGAGTGTGG
>JBBIJH010000041.1:0-18966 GCA_037446075.1 Ignavibacteriales bacterium | reverse complement strand
GCAGAAAGGAGAATACACCTATCGTTGCTCACACTTTTGCGGTATCGGCCATCTCGGGATGAAAGGGACTCTCTACGTCGAGTAGGCGTTTTAGCGGTCTTCTTTGATTCTCCAACCTCTTTCAAACTCGGTAGATAATCCCGCCTCATGAAATCCGAGTTAAAGTTTCTCGTCTCAGGGGATCGCGGCCTCCTCATCAAGCTCGGCGAATCTATCCATCCTGAGACCAGTCGAAAAGTTCACCTCCTGACTGCTGCGTTAAAAAGGAAGGCCCTCCCCGGTGTCGAGGAAATTGTCCCTGGCTACTGCACACTCCTTGTCCTGTTCAACCCGTTGAGAAGCAGTTACTCATCACTTGTTGGTCAAATCCAGGAGTCCGCGGCTACTCTGAACGAGGTCGAGCTGCCACTCAGGAGATGCATCGAAGTTCCAGTCTGCTACGGCGGTCGGTATGGACCTGACCTTCGCGAGGTTGGATCGTATCATCGTCTCTCTGAGGGGGAGATCGTCCGGGTTCACACATCTGCAACGTACTTGGTTACTTCATTGGATTCTCCCCCGGTTTTCCATACATGGGGGAAGTTCCGGCATCGATCGCGACGCCACGGCTTGCTAAACCGCGAGTACGTGTGCCGGCAGGGAGTGTGGGCATTGCAGGAAATCAAACCGGGATTTATCCGATCGAAACTCCGGGGGGATGGCGTCTCATCGGGATGACTCCACTGAAAGTCTTCGACCCGACCCGCAATCCACCGTCACTCTTTTGCCCCGGTGATAAGGTGAGGTTCTTTCAGATTTCGGCGTCCGAATTTGAATCTATCCAAGCTCGGCTGAAACGAGGCCAGTACCAGGTGCAGATTCTTCAGGAGAAGTCAAAGTGAACTTCCTCAGAGTTATCAAGCCTGGTTTCTTGACGTCGGTGCAGGATCTTGGGCGAAGGGGTTTTGCAGGGGAAGGAGTCTCGGAAGCAGGGGCAGCGGACTCGTATTCACTACGCCTGGGGAATCTTCTGGTGGGGAATCCCCAAAACGCTGCGGGACTTGAGATGACGCTGGTCGGTGGGAAATTCGAAATTCAAGCGAGCACACTAATCTCAATTACAGGATCCGACTTTCAGCCAAAGCTCGGTGGTAAGGAAATTCCGATGTGGGAGGCTATCGCAGTTAAGGAAGGTGAGATTTTGAGTTTCGATGCTACGCGGTCGGGTGCTCGCTGCTATCTGTGCGTTGCGGGCGGGATCGATGTACCCACGCTCATGGGCAGCCGGTCTACCCATCTCCTCACAAAGCTCGGGGGGTTGGATGGAAGGCCATTGCGAGGAGGCGATGTTCTCCACTCGTTCGAGCCGCCGCCGGGTTTTGAAGCCATGGCAGGAAAAAAAGTCTGCGATTTAGTGATGCCGAAGTATGAACCCGCCGTCACTCTTCGCGTCATTCTTGGACCGGAAGATGACCACTTCGTGAAGGAGAGTATCGATACATTTCTCTCGAGTGAGTACACGGTCTCCGAAAGCTCGGATCGGGTTGGGGTGAGACTCTTGGGATCTGAACTGCGACATCTCCACGGAGCTGACATTCTTTCTGAGGGTGTTTCAGTCGGTGCAGTTCAAGTTCCAGCGAGTGGACAACCAATCATCCTTTTTGTAGAGCGCCCTACTACGGGTGGATATGCAAAGATCGCAACGGTGATCGGTGCAGACCTTCATCAAGTTGGCCAGCTGAAACCGAGAGACCGAATCCGATTCCAACAAGTCTCACTCGAAGAAGCCGTGGAGCTTCTCCACACACAAGAGAAGCTCCTGAGTCCTGAGAGTTTGGTCTAATGATTAGCAAAACACCGCAATGCTTATACGGACCTGCCTGCCAACGTGCCTTCGGCACGCAGCCTGGCTCAGAAGGGATGAGCCAATTTCCGCTATCGAAGGACTCATTTTCTTGCGGCGGCAAAGGATGTCTTGGCGCAAGGACCAGGTAAGGTTGACTGTCTTCTGATAAATGACTATATTCGTATCAGTTCAACAGGGAGAGTTTGATGAAAACTGTAGAAGCGCGGAAAGTAAAGGTTCCAGAAAAACTTCTCGCCGAGTTTGAAAAGTCTCACGAGCCAATCCATATTGTTGGGAAGAAGAACGCTGGCGTTCTCATCTCAATCGATGACTGGCGGGCAATCCAAGAAACGCTGTATCTGCTCTCGATTCCCAAGATGCGTGAGAAAATTGTTCGGGGACTCAAAACACCAGTCGAGAAGTGTTCCACGGAGCTTACTTGGTGAAATGGAAGCTTGTTTACACCAAAGAGGCTAATAAAGACGCCAAGAAGCTTGCGTCCACTGGCTTGAAACCCAAAGCAGAACAACTCCTCAAAATATTGGAAGTAAACCCATTCCAAAGCCCGCCACGATTTGAAAAGCTTGTAGGAGATCTGACGGGAGCTTATTCCCGCCGCATTAACATAAAGGATCGTCTCGTGTATCAAGTCCTCGAAGATCGCCATATTGTGAAAGTCATCAGCATGTGGTCCCACTACGAGTGAGACTGGCAGCTGACCGTCCCATGTTGCAGGGGCGCTATTTCTGTTTTTGCCGATCGTTCTCTTGTCATACCACGCTCCCTTCTTGTCTTGCGCTCAGACATCGCCGCACTGGCGCATGACAGGCGGCCATCCTCCTGAAAATGCCACACTGGTCTCGTAAAATTTCCAAAGAGCAATGGAAGGCGCTGCTTGCAGCCTACCTCGGCTGGACTCTCGACGCGATGGATGTGATGCTCTATGCCTTCGCGCTTACGACCATCAAAGCAGAGTTCGAATTAAGCTCTGGAGCTGCCGGGAGCTTGGCTTCCGTGACTCTGATCAGTTCGGCCGCAGGTGGCATCTTGTTTGGCGTCCTCGCTGATCGCATTGGAAGGTCGAGATCACTTGTAATTACAATTCTGATTTACTCGATCTGTTCTGCAGGAACCGCCACTGCGCAAAATGTCTGGCAGCTTGCTGTATGGCGAGGACTGTTAGGAATCGGTATGGGAGGGGAGTGGTCTACTGGCTCGGTGCTCGTGTCCGAGACTTGGCCTGCGCACCATCGAGGCAAAGCTATTGGGATCATGCAATCTGGATGGGCCTTAGGCTACATCCTGGCCGCGATTCTGACTGCGCTTGTTCTTCCTTTGTTTGGTTGGCGAGTCTTGTTTCTCATCGGAGTTCTGCCAGCCATCGTGGCTATGTGGATCAGAAGGAACGTCCCGGAGCCAATGATCTGGCGAGAGCAGAAAAGGGATCAAGCGGAACAAAGGCAGTTCGCTCAGCTCCTCACGCCGCCACTTCTTCAGAAGACGGTGATCGCAAGCTTCTTGACGATGATGGTGCTCTTCGCCTACTGGGGCGTCTTCACGTGGCTTCCCGGGTTTCTATCAACGCCCGTTGAAGACGGCGGAGCTGGGCTTGGAATTGTTCGCACTTCAGGTTGGATCATTCCAATTCAGATCGGCGCGCTGTTAGGATACATTTCTTTTGGGATCATCTCAGACCGGATCGGGCGAAGGCCAGCCTTCATAGCGTACCTTGTCTGCGCTGCGGTCCTTGTTCCGGCCTACGGACAACTCGCTCGGAGTGAATTCCTCCTTCTCCTGCTTGGGCCAGCGGTGGGGTTTTTCGGCTCGGGATATTTTAGTTTGTTCGGAGCGATGCTTGCAGAGCTGTTTCCAACGTCACTGAGAGGCACCGGTCAGGGAACTACTTACAATGTTGGTCGGGCGTTTAGCGCTCTCGCACCCTTTGCGATTGGTGGCCTTGGTGATAAATATGGGCTTGGGACCGCGCTAGGGACAACATCTTTGTTTTTCATTCTCGGCGCGGTAACAATTCTCTTTCTCCCTGAAACCAAAGGCAAGCCACTAGTGTGTTAGGACTACCATCAAAGTCGGAGTATGGCCATGCCTGTGAAGTCGATTGATCTCAACGCTGATGTTGGTGAAGCCGCCACAAGGGAAGATCAGAAGAGGGAGGAGGCGGTGTTGCGGTACGTCTCGTCGGCGAACATCGCTTGTGGCTTCCACGCTGGCGGACCTGAACAAATAGAGAGGACGATTCGAGTGGCGAAAAAGCTCAAGCTGGGAGTGGTTGCACATCCGAGTTATCCCGACAGGGAAAAATTCGGACGGGTCACCATAAAGCTTTCGATGAATGACCTTGAGGCTTATCTCTTGTATCAACTTGGTGCAGTGGGAGAGTTAGCTGCGAAACATGGAGTCCGAGTATCTCACATCAAACCGCACGGTGCGCTCTACGCTGATGCTTGTCGGAATCTTCAAATCGCGAGGGTCTTTGTCCGGGCCGTCATCCAGTTCGATCGGGCTACAATTGTTGTTGGTCTGCCTCGTTCTCGGTTGCTGGAGCACGCCAAGTCTCGGGGGTTAAGAGTTGCCCCCGAAGCCTTTGCTGACCGGGTCTACGAGCCCGACGGGAGCCTGAGATCGAGGAAGTTTAAAGACGCGTTGATCGTAGATCCGGAAAAAGCAGCAGACCAAGCTCTGAGAATCGTCTTAGAAGAATTTGTCAATGCTGTCGATGGTAGGGAGGTTCCCATAACCGCGAAGACAATCTGTATTCATGGAGACACTCCAAATGCCGTCGAGATCGCGAAGACCGTGAGGGCGAGGCTCTTGCAGGAGGGCGTAAACATTCAGTCATTCTATTCGGCTTCTTGATTTTCCCCTGTTCTTTCCTTAGTTTCTCAAGCAGGCAAGTCAGAATTCTAGATAAACCTTCTGGTGCAGATCTTGGCGGACCTTCCACGTATTTCCTTTCAAGTCTTTGGTCTCGATGAGGTACTCACTGCTTCATTCAACTCGTTCAACGTAGACTCAGGTGAACTCTGTCTACAGAGCGTCTTAAAAAGACTTGGCGTTATGAATGGACGGCTTAGCGAAAAAACTGTCTATTTGTGTCTTCATGTCTCCGTTGTTCAGCGTCCCAGCTTCTGCAGAGGGGCTAATTGAAACTCTACGCGCGAGCACGCAGCCCCTGATTGAGGGAAAACTGATGGAATCACCATGGCAGGTCGCTCAACGCTTAACCGGGTTCAAGAGCTGGTGGCCGGATTTCGGTCGCGAATTGGTTGAAGAGCCGGAGGTCTGGGCTGGATCGACAACGAAAACCTTTGCTTCGCATTTCAATGCCTTGTACCCGCCTCTTAGCCCTGATATAGGAGGTCCGTGGCTGACGCAGACGATGCCGGTGGTTTTTGAAGGTCGGAGAGGCTATCGCGTCGTCGAACTCTCCCCGCTACTACCTACAGTAGCAAGCACTCTCGCGAGGAAGGAGCCTTCGACGCTCGGGAGGGAAAGGGCGAGCCCAGTCTCACGGCTAAGTGTGGAATCGGTTCTGAGCTGATCGTTGATGGCACACACAACCCAGACTGCGACCTAATCGGGGCACACTGCGGGTAGGTGGATGCTGACCTTCGATATGTTCTCTTTTTTCTAGAAAAAAGCCATTCTTTCTTCGCGGAGTCGTCGAGTTCAACGACTTCAGAAGACAGTTGTTTACTGATTTTCTCGTGTCATTCATCTACATTCCGGGGACGGTGATCCACATCGGCCATGGCTCACATTCTGAGATGATTCGATTGGAGAGCGGAGGCTATGTCGATAGTGGCCGTTACCTCGAAACGAGGCGCGCCTTCTTCTTCAAGACGTCTTACCTGTGGTGGATATAGAGTACTAAAGCTAAGCAGCTCAATACCTCAAAATCTTAAGGAGAATACCCCATGAAAGTACTGGGACGCTCGCGCTCTGTTGTCTTGATGGTTGGTCTTGTCGCTATTACAGGGTTCGGTTCTCTCCACGCCCAGGAGAGGAAGAGACTCACTTTCGAACAAATCTTCAAAAACGCTGAGCCAAGGATATTGCAGCCACTTCCGAACATCATCGGCTGGGCAGACGATGAGCACTATCTGGAGATGAAGAAAAAAGAAGGAGACGACAGGCAAAAGGTTTACTCGGTGGATGTGAAATCGGGTGCGGAAACAGTATACAGAGACCTCGGGCAGTTCAAAGAACTTGTGGGTCCTGATGTCAACGTCGAGACGCCAGCAACTTCCAACGCGCAGTCCACACGATTTATCTACGTCAAAGAAAAAGATCTTTACCTCTTGGACACGGAGCTGAAAGAGTTCAAGAGGCTGACACAGACTGCATCAGAAGAGAAAAACCCTACCTTTTCACCGGATGGGAACTATGTGGGCTTCACCAGGGATAACAACCTTTTCGCCGTGGACGTTACATCCGGAAAGGAGTATCGGTATACCACCGATGGCTCGGACGTCGTGTACAACGGATGGGCGTCATGGGTTTATTATGAGGAGATCCTCGGCAGGCCTTCTCGCTATCGATCGTTCTGGTGGTCTCCGGACAGCAAGAGGATCGCTTTCTTGCGTTCGGATGACTCGAAGGTTCCCGTGTTCCCGATCTTCAACTCTGAAGGCGTCCATGGATCTCTCGAGAACACGCGCTACCCCAAAGTTGCAGATCCGAATCCAGAGGTTCGCATCGGCATCGTGCCCGTAGGGGGAGGAGACATCGTGTGGGCTGATTTCGACGAAAAAGCAGATCAATACTTTGGGATGCCTTTCTGGACTCCGGGTGGGGATCAACTCATTGTTCAGTGGATGAACAGGGGTCAAGACACGCTGAAGCTCTATTCTGTTGACCCCTTGACTGGAAAGAAGAGACAGATCTATCTCGAACACCAACCCTC
This sequence comes from Ignavibacteriales bacterium, assembly GCA_037446075.1. Taxonomy (GTDB): domain Bacteria; phylum Bacteroidota; class Ignavibacteria; order UBA10030; family JAHEZR01; genus JBBIJH01. The sequence goes on along the minus strand of JBBIJH010000041.1, from coordinate 12,217 downwards.
ATGGGTCGAATGGTTTGAAGCCATCCATTTCTTGAAGGACAACAAGGGGTTTATTCTGCAGAGCGACAAGGACGGATGGAGCCATCTGTACCTCCATGGGATCGACGGCAAAATGAGGAATCGGATCACGATGGGCAGATGTACTGTAACGAATGTGCTCTTCGTTGATGATGAAAAAGGGGTTGTCTATTTCACTGCCAGGAAGGAAGCTTCGACCCGAACGGATTTGTATCGAGTTAAATTCAACGGGAAAGATCTCACTCGACTGACCTTCGGTAATTACTCGCACGACGTGAGACTCTCACCAAAAGGAAAGTTTTTTATCACGACGTATTCGAACCTTATCACTCCTTCCAAAATGGCATTGTACGAAGGGAGCGGCAACTTTGTGAGAGAACTTGGTGATAGTAAGACGAAAGAGTTCGACAACTATGAGCTGGCGAAGGCTGAGCTTTTCTACGTTCGAACACCCGACGGTTATGATCTCCCTGTAAGCTGGATCCTGCCACTAGGTTTCAATCAGGCTAAGCGGTATCCAGTCCTGATCAGCATTTACGGTGGGCCGAATGCCGGGACGGTCTCGGATTCGTGGGGGAGGACGGGAGGCCTTGGCACCCAGTGGCTTGCGATGGAAGGAATCATTCAAGTATCTGTGGATCACAGGGCTTCAGGTCACTTCGGCAAAGAAGGGGTTGCGCTGATGCACAGAAACCTGGGCAAGTGGGAGATGAATGACTACATCGAGCTGGGAAAGTGGCTTCGGGCGAAGCCTTTTGTTGATACGACGAAAGTTTGCATCGCGGGTGGTAGTTACGGTGGGTACGTCACCTGCATGGCACTGACCTACGGTTCACATTACTTCACTCATGGGATTGCACATTACCCCGTGACGGATTGGAGGCTTTATGATACTCACTACACGGAGAGGTACATGGATTTACCCGTTGAGAACCCTGAGGGATACAAGTTCGGCTCGGTCATGACTCACGTGAAGAAGTACAAGGGCTTGCTTCGGATCGTCCACGGTACGATTGATGACAATGTCCACCTGCAGAATAGCCTGCAGCTAATCAGCGCGCTCCAGGATCTTGGAAAGCACTTTGAATTCATGGTGTACCCGGGCGGACGGCACGGCTGGGGTGGACCGAAGGCGATTCACTCGACAGTCGAGAATTACAGGTTCTATTACAGGTATCTCCTGGAAAAAGAATTCCCTGAGACCCTTTTCAGAGACATCTCTATGGGGAGATGATCCGGAAATAACTCATCCTCATGATGACGATCCTCGTCGGAACACTTGCTGAAAAAGGACTTGCTCAAATGCTTCCTTACCAGGATCAAGGTCTTTCTGTCGAAGAGCGTGTGAATGACTTGCTCGCCCGTATGACGCTCGAAGAAAGGATTGATATGCTTGGCGGTTACGAGGCATTTTGTATCCGGGGCAACGAACGACTCGGCATTCCTGTGATCAAGATGTCAGACGGACCGCTCGGGGTTCGGAACTCTGGGAAGGCAACCGCATTCCCTGCGGGCATAGCCTTCGCAGCAACGTGGCACACGGATCTCATGCGGGAGTACGGTGAAGCTGTAGGGAGGGAAGCTCGCTCGAAGGGCGTTCACATCATGCTTTCCCCGGGGGTAAACATCCATCGTGTTCCGATGTGCGGACGGAATTTCGAGTACTTCGGGGAAGACCCGTACCTCGCGAGTCGCATGGCCGTCGCATATATCCTCGGAGTGCAGAGTCAGGGCGTCGCGGCCACCGTGAAGCATTTTGCGGCGAACAATCAGGAGTATGCACGATACACAGTCAGTTCTGATGTGAATGAGCGGACCTTGCGCGAAATTTATCTTCCAACATTTCGAGCTGCAGTTGAGGAAGCGCAAGTGGGTGCTGTGATGACCGCTTACAATTTGCTTAATGGTGTCTACTGCTCGGAGAACGCACACCTGCTAAGAACCATTCTCAAGAAAGAGTGGGGGTTCGACGGTTTCGTGATGTCAGATTGGGGGGCAACTGACGATGCGGTAGCTGCGACGAACGCGGGCCTTGATCTCGAAATGCCATCCGGTGAGCGCATGAATCGGAGAAACCTTCTACCGGCGATCAAGCAAGGAAGAGTTTCCCTTGCGACGATCGATGACAAGATACGAAGGATGCTTCGGATCATGTTTCGGTTTGGTTGGTTTGATCGTCCCCAAACGATTGAGAGCACCCCTCCCCACCATCCCGATTCGAGAGCAGTTGCGTTGCAGGCCGCGAGGGAAGCAACTGTTCTCCTCAAGAATGACAGGAATCTTCTTCCCATTGACAGGAATAACATCTCTTCTATCGCGGTACTCGGACCAAATGCCCACCCTGCAGTAACTGGCGGAGGCGGAAGCTCTCGGGTTGATCCTTTCCGGTCTGTGAGCTTCCTCGACGGCGTAATCAATCTCGCTGGGAACTCCATCCGAGTATATTACAGCCCAGGTGTCGTTACTGATTTCACAGAGATCTTCCGTGGCTCGGAATTCTGGACCCTCGATGAAAAGAAAGGTCTTGTAAGAGGCCTGAAGGGAGAATACTTTGCTAACAAGGTCCTTTCTGGTGTTCCTATTCTGACAAGAATCGACAGATCAATCTTCTTTCGTTGGGGAGAAGGTTCGCCTGCCAACGAGGCTCCTGCAGATAGTTTTTCTGTTCGGTGGACTGGAAGTTTGAAAGTTAAAGCAGAAGGAGAATATGAATTCATTGTGCGAGGTGACGATGGATACCGCCTTTATGTGAACGACCAATTGCTCATCGACAACTCGCGGGCAAGGCCGCCGAGGACGAGAAGAGGTGTGCTGCGTCTTGCGTCAGATACGCTCAACGACATCAAGCTCGAGTATGTTGAGCGTCGCGGAAACGCTGAGGTTGCGTTTGGATGGTCTCGCCGTAGAAGTGCCAGAGAATCTGAAGCTGTGGGACTTGCGGCAAAGGCTGATGTCGCACTGGTCTGTGTTGGGTTTAACCCGGAGACAGAGGGAGAAGACTTTGACCGCCCATTCGAGTTGCCGGATGAGCAAGTCGAGCTACTTCGCGAGGTCGCCAACGTCAACAAAAATACCATCGTTGTCATTACTGCCGGTGGCAATGTCGCGATGTCGGGATGGATCGAGAATGTTGCAGGTTTGCTCCAAGTTTGGTATCCGGGGCAGGAAGGTGGGACCGCCCTGGCGGAAATCCTCTTTGGTGAGGTGAACCCTTCGGGAAAACTGCCGGTCTCGTTCGAGGAGCGGTGGGAAGATAACGCTTGTTACAACAGTTACCTTGACCACGACGGCGACAAACGTGTGGCGTATTCAGAAGGTATCCTCCTGGGCTATCGTCACTTCGACGCAAGAGGTATCGAGCCGATGTTTCCCTTCGGATTCGGGTTGTCGTACACGACCTTCGAGTACGGCAATCTCAGCCTCAGTGCAGACAGACTCCGAATCGGCCAAAAGCTCAAGGTCAGCTTTGACATCACGAACACCGGAATCATTGAGGGGGCGGACACTCCGCAGTTATATGTTCATGACATTGAATCGAGTGAACCTCGTCCGCTCAAAGAGCTGAAAGGATTTGCCAAAGTTCGCCTGAAGCCTGGGGAAACAAGGAAGATCGAGTTTGAGATCGACGATCGTGCTCTGTCTTACTTCAGTCTAAGTAGGAACGCTTGGTTCGCCGAACCGGGTGAGTTCGAAATCGGGATTGGAAGCTCGTCACCCGATATTAGGCTGAGGCAGCGCTTCACACTTCTCCCGTGACATGAGCAATCGTTCTAATTCCTTTGAAGGCTGAACATCCGGATGGGTGGCGCAAGGCGCTATATCGCCTTTGATCTCGGAGCCGAGAGCGGCCGATGCATCGTGGGAGAGTTGCGTGACGGTCGCCTCCATCTCCACGATGTCCATCGTTTCCGAACCCACGTCGTGCGGTACCGGAACGATTTGTTTTGGGATATCCTTGCGATCTTCGAGGAGATGAAGGCCGGTCTCTCTCGGGCTGTTCAGCTTCATGGCCCTCGCTTCGACGGCATTGGCGTCGACACGTGGGGAGTCGATTACGTGCTGCTCGATGCGGGAGATCGGCTTCTCGGCTATCCATATCACTACAGATCCCCTCGGACAGATGGAATGATGGAGAAAGCCTTCAGTATTATTCCAAAGGAAGAGATCTATCGTCGAACCGGGATTCAGTTCATGCAGATCAACACACTATACCAGCTTCTGGCAGAGAAAGATCAAAGGCGCAGCTTGCTTGATATTGCTGAGTGTTTCTTGACCATTCCGGATTTTTTCCACTTCCTCTTGTCGGGTGTGAAAAGGGCTGAGTATACTTTTGCGTCAACCACACAGCTGTCGGACCCGTGGCGCCGAAATTGGTGCTGGGATCTAATTAAGGCTTTTGGCCTACCCGAGAAAATCTTTCCTCAGATCATTGAATCTGGTCGGACGCTCGGACCACTGGTGAAGGAAATAATGAATGAGGTAGGGATTGAAGGCGAGCCTCCGATAATTGCAGGTGCCAGTCATGACACGGCCGCTGCCGTCGCGGCGGTTCCTGCGACCGAAGGAACGTGGGCGTACCTCAGTTCAGGAACCTGGTCACTGATGGGCATCGAACTCGATCGTCCCCTGGTCAACGGCTCAAGTCTCGAAAGGAACTTCACGAACGAAGGGGGGGTTCTGGGAACTGTCCGCTTCCTCAAGAACATCGCGGGTCTTTGGCTGATGCAGGAATGTCGCCGAGACTGGGAAAAACTAGGGAAGCGCTTCGGTTACGATGAGCTTGCACGTATGGCGAAAGAAGCGCCTCCGGTTAAAGCGTGGGTCGATCCTAACGATCCGAGATTTCTCCATCCGGGCAACATGGCAGCGAAGATCATTTCCTACCTGCGAGAGACGAAGCAACCCTTTCGCGAAGACGTGAGCTGGATCACTCGCTGCGTCCTCGAGAGCCTTGCGTTCAAGTGCCGATTGATTTTGAAAGAGCTTGAAGAGCTTACAGGCAAGAGAATCGAGAGACTCCATGCGGTCGGCGGAGGAATCCGGAACGAGGTTCTCTGTCAGATGACTGCCGATGCGATCAATCGAGAGGTGATAGCGGGACCGGCGGAAGGCACCGTGGTGGGCAACCTCGGCATGCAAGCAATCGCGACGGGTGAGCTGGGGGAGCTTCGATCACTGAGGGAGCTTGTGGGCCGTTCCTTCGAGCTCGAGGTATACAAGCCGCAGAACCCAGACTACTGGGACAAACATGAGGAGGTTTACCGGTCCCTATCAACTCGATGAAAGAACTTCCCATCCTTCCTTAACACCTGGAGGCAAGATCATGGCGTCTCGTCGTGCTTTCCTGAAAGTGGGTGGTCTCACGATTGCCAGTTTTGGATTTGTTCGGCAGCTACTCTCCAAGTCCGAGTCTGCACAGCAGTTTAAGCTTGAGAACATGGTCACAGGAGTGAAGCCTCTCAATCCCGAAGATTATGAGGGGCGCCAAGAGAAAGCCCGGCGTCTGATGACAGAGCATAACCTTGATGGCCTATTTGTGACCGGTGGGTCTGATCTTCTGTATTTCACGAGCGTGAACTGGTTTGTGAGTGAGCGCACCTTTGGTGCAGTGCTTCACCGCAGAGGGAAGCCCATCTGGGTATGGCCCGCTTTTGAACTCGAGAGTGCAAAGGAGATGATCCCGAAGGACAATGAAATTCGCACGTGGGAAGAGCACGAAAGCCCATTCAAACTCATTGCAGGTGTCATGAAGGACCTCGGAGCGGCGAGCGGTCGGCTTGGCATCGCGCCGACGACGAGGAGTTTCATTCTCTTTGGCCTACGTCAGGATGCAGCGACGTTGGAACTCGTGAATGGGGCGGTTGTCACTGAAGCGTGCCGAGCCACAAAAACAGAAAAAGAACTTGCCTACATGGAGCTAGCGAACAAGATCACAAAGCTCGCGTACAGGGAAGCGTTCAACCACCTGCGTGAGGCGATGACTCAGAAGGAACATTCCGGAATCATCAGCAATGCGCACTCGCAGATGGGCGCCAGTGGCGGTGCTGGGCCGTTGTTTGGTCCCGGTTCGGCATTTCCACACGGGACAAAGGTCCCACGCTCGCTAAGAGATGGCGATGTGGTCCTCGTGGATGGAGGTTGCAGTGTGGAGGGCTATCGATCCGATGTGACACGAACGATCGTGTTCGGGAGACCCACAGAAAAGCAGCAACATGTCTGGGAGGTCGTTCGGAGAGCGCAGTCGGAAGCGTTACGGGCCGTTCGGCCGGGCGTCCCATGCGAGGAGATTGATCGAGCGGCGCGAAAGGTAATTGAGCAGGCCGGTTTTGGGCCGGACTATAAGTTCTTTACTCACCGTCTCGGGCACGGGATCGGAATGGATGGGCACGAGTCCCCCTACCTTGTTCGAGGAAACAAGCTTCTGCTCCAGCCCGGGATGACATTCAGCGATGAGCCGGGGATTTATTTGTATGGCGAATTCGGCGTGCGTCTTGAGGATTGCTTCGTCGTTACCGAAGATGGTGGGCGTATCCTGGGAGGGATGGAGTCCACGGCGATCGACAAGCCTTTCGGAGAGGCATGAGAGATAAGCTTTTCCTACGGCGGAGAAAAGAGGCTAAACAGCACTCAGAAACTGGACTCAGAATGGGAAGACAACGGCGATTCTGGTTGGTCGAAATCTCGGTGTTTGCATTTCTTTTCTGGTCATTGGGACTCTTCAGTCAGGCGGTTGGCCAAGGTCGATATGCTCTAGAAGCGGATACGTCCACGAGCGAGCTGGCACCGTCCATCTTGCGCTACGAGGTGGACAGACAGAGTCTGTACCGATCTTTCCCAGTCGAATCCTCTCCTCTTCGGACGGGACCTCTGAAAGACTTATTTGAACGATGGTTATCGGCTCTCGCATCCTGGGATTTTGAAAAGCTCAGTCAGGACGGGAAGATCGACTACATTTTGTTCCGGAACCACCTCGAGCATCAGCTTCGACAGCTCGGACTACGCCAAAAAGCCCTTGCAGAAGCTGAGTCGCTACTCCCATTCGCTCGTACGATCATCAGCTTGGAAGACTCTCGGCGCGAGATGAAGTCGCCGGATTCCCAGCAGTTTGCTGTGGCGCTCCACACGATGAGCAAGCAGATTGACTCCCTGCGGAAGAGGTGGGAGGTCAGGCTGCAATCCCGAGAGAAAGAAACGGTGTCGTTACCAAAAAAGACGCTGGCTAATCGCGCTGCATCCATTACAGCGAATTTGAGGGAAACCCTGAAAAACTGGTTCACCTTCTACGATGGCTACGACCCCCTCTTCACGTGGTGGGTTAGCGAACCGTATAAGGTGGCAGACGCAGCGCTGAAGAATTATGCAGACTTCCTGAAGCGGCAGCTTGTTGGTGTCAGCTCCGATACCGACAAAGTCATCATCGGCGACCCGATCGGCAACGAGGCGCTGCTGGCTGAGCTTGCCCACGAGATGATTCCGTACAGTCCTGAGGAACTCATTGCCATTGCGAACCGGGAGTTCGCCTGGTGCGAGAACGAAATGAAAAAGGCCTCTCGTGATCTCGGTTACGGTGATGACTGGAAAAAAGCGTTAGAACACGTGAAGACCCTGCACGTCGAGCCGGGCAAACAACCCGAGCTTGTCCGCGACCTCGCGCTGGAGGCAATTGAATTTGTTGAGAAGCACGACCTTGTCACTGTCCCGCCGCTTGCTCGCGAGACGTGGAGGATGGAAATGCTCACGCCCGAACAGCAACTCGTCAGCCCTTTTTTCCTCGGCGGGGAAGTCATTCGTGTTTCCTTTCCCACGAGCACGATGCCTCACGAGGCGAAGATGATGAGCATGCGGGGAAATAATATTCACTTCTCACGGGCGACTGTCTTCCACGAGCTCATCCCTGGACATCATCTTCAGGGATTCATGACCAGTCGGTACAAAACGTACCGTCGGCCGTTTGCGACCCCGTTCTGGACGGAAGGAGGGGCGCTTTACTGGGAGATGCTTTTCTGGGATCTTGGTTTTCCGAAGACTCCCGAGAACCGAATCGGAATGCTATTCTGGAGAATGCATCGCTGCGCGAGAATCATCTTTTCTCTCGGTTTCCATCTTGAGAAAATGACACCTGAGGAGTGCATTGACTTCCTCATCGAGCGTGTGGGGCATGAGCGCGACAACGCCACTGCTGAGGTGCGCCGGTCTTTCTCAGGCGAATACAGCCCCCTCTACCAATGCGCTTATATGCTCGGAGCGCTTCAGCTGCGGGCACTCAGAGCAGAGCTTGTCGGGACGGGGAGGATGACCAATCGTGAATTCCACGACGCGATCCTCAAAGAGAACTCGATCCCCATTGAAATGCTTCGTGCAAAGTTGATCGGACAGCAGCTTGGGCGCGACCATCGATCGAGTTGGAAGTTCTATGGTCCTAATCCACTTCCGACGAAATAATAGCAGCATGGGGTTGAAAGTGAAAAAAGTCTTAGGCCCTCTGCTTTTCTCGGCAGTTCTCTCCATCTCGGCCGAATCGACTCGAGCCCAGACAGTCTGGCTTGATGAACTGGATTTGAGTTACATGGATTCAGGCTGGGGGACCCCTCAGGCTCGAAAGTCGGTCGATGGCAACCCCCTCAGTGTTGCCGGGCAAAAATTCGAGCGGGGAGTCGGCACGCATGCCATCAGTACCCTCATGATAAATCTGGACGGCAAGGGAAGGCGGTTCATCGCTTCGGTCGGTGTTGATGATGAGACTGGAGACAAGGCCAGCGTCTGTTTCTATGTGCTTGCAGATCAAAAGGTTCTGTGGGAAAGCGGCGTCATGAAGAAAGGCCAGACGGCAAAAAACGTTGATGTCGATCTCAACGGGATTCGGCACCTGGGCTTGCTGGTCACGGACGCTAAGGACGGGATCAGTTACGATCATGCGGACTGGTGCGACGGAAGGTTGGAGTTCCTGGAATTTCGTTCTCCATCCCGGCTGACGGTTGATTTTTTCGATCGAGAGCGGCAGATCCTGACACCCGAGTCCCCTGATGCTCCCCGGATCAACGGAGCGAAGACCTTCGGCGCCCGTCCTGGCAATCCATTCCTCTACACGATTGCTGCTACCGGGAAAAGACCGATGAGGTTTGGCGCACGCAATCTTCCGGTGGGACTTACGCTCGACGAGTCTACCGGCAGGATTTCTGGTCGCGTCGAAACACGAGGAGAGTTTTCCGCGACGGTGACTGCGACGAATGAACTTGGCAGGGCTGAGCGCCAACTCCGCATCATCATCGGGGATGAGATTTGTCTCACACCGCCGATGGGCTGGAATAGCTGGAACTGCTGGGCTTGCTCCGTCGACGACGAAAAAGTTCGAGCGGCTGCCGACGCTATGGTCTCGACGGGCCTCATTCACCATGGGTGGACGTATATCAACATTGACGATTGCTGGGAGATCAAACCCCAGGCAATGGATCCGATCTTCAGTGGTGAGCCTCGAGACCTCGAGGGGATGATCAACGCAAACAGGAAATTTCCCGATATGAAGGCGCTTGGCGATTATGTGCATGCAAGAGGGCTGAAGCTTGGAATTTACTCCTCACCAGGACCGCTGACCTGCGCGGGTTTTACCGGCAGTTACGGGCACGAGGAAAGGGATGCCCGGCGGTTCGCTGACTGGGGAATCGATTACCTGAAATACGATTGGTGTTCCTACGGCGACATTGCCAGAGATCGAAGTCTACCCGAACTTAAGAAACCCTACCTCCTGATGCGTAACGTTCTAAGCACAGTCCCTCGTGATATCGTCTATAGCGTGTGCCAGTACGGGATGGGAAATGTTTGGGAATGGGGCGCAGAGGTTGGAGGGAACTGCTGGCGGACCACGGGCGACATCGTGGATACCTGGCAGAGCGTGTCGAAGATCGGTTTCGGCCAAGCCGGCCACGAAAAGTACGCTGGACCCGGACACTGGAACGATCCTGACATGCTCGTCGTCGGCCTTGTCGGTTGGGGACCTAACCTTCATCCGACGCGTCTTACCCCGCATGAGCAATACAGTCACATCAGTTTGTGGTGCTTGCTCGCAGCTCCACTGCTCCTCGGGTGTGATCTCACGAAGCTGGACGAGTTCACTTTGAATCTGCTGACGAACGACGAGGTACTCGCCGTCAATCAGGATCCTCTCGGCCGCCAAGCAGGTCGGATATTCAACGATGATGGCAAGCAGATCTGGGTGAGGGAGATGGAGGACGGTTCGAAAGCGGTCGGGTTCTTTTATACGGATCCAGATGTAAAGCGCTCGCCCGCGGATTATTTCTTGTGGGGGAAAAAAGGGAATGCTCGTATTACTTTGCGAGGTGTTGACTTAGGATTCACTGGCAAGTTTAGAGTTAGGGACCTGTGGCGACAAAAAGATTTGGGCGTGTTCGAGAAGGAATTTGTGGCGGAAGTTCCCTACCACGGCGTAATGCTCGTTCGTCTCAGGGAGGAATGAGATTATCGTCTGCGCTGCAATGATGAAGTTGGACACGAGGCTGTCCTCTCCTTATTATTAAGAGCTGGAGGGTGCACCCAGAGACTCGAGCCGGAATCCTAAAGTCCTGCGCCCTGAATCATCCATCTAGAATTCATCGGTAGCTACAGCGAATGAGCCTCACTCCTAAAGGTGTCTACTCAGTTCTGCCTACCCCGTTCACATTGCCTGGCGAGATAGACTTTGTCAGCCTTCGTCGCGTGATAGATCTCTATCTTCGAGCCGGGGTCGATGGTGTGACAGCGCTCGGAGTTACGAGTGAAACCGCGAGACTCAACGAGTCAGAGCGTTTACAAGTTCTTGAAGTGGCCGTCCAGCACGTGGCGAACCGTGTTCCCGTGATTGTAGGAGCAACCACCGAAGGATTGAAAACGTGCATCGAGGTCGCTAAGCGGGCGAAGACTGTAGGTGCCACTGCCGTCATGATCAGTCCTCCTCGAATGCAAAAACTGAATTCCGATGCTGTGCTGAAGCACTTTGCCGCCGTGGCTGAAGCTGTAGATATGCCAATCGTGATTCAGGATTATCCGCCTGCCTGCGGTTTTACGATGGAAGCGTCGCTCTTGGTACGCATCGCTCGCGAAGTGCCGTCTGCCCGAACGATCAAGCTCGAAGACCCGCCCACCCCGCTCAAGGTCGCCCGGATCCTGGAGACTGCTGAAGGAATTCCGATCTCGATTCTCGGTGGCCTCGGGGGAATGTATCTGCTGGAGGAGTTGATCGCTGGAGCGTCCGGCGTGATGACCGGCTTCGCAATTCCGGAGATCCTAGTTCAGATTGTCCGGTTGTTCCAGTCCGGCGACGCGAAGAAAGCAGCAGAGACGTTCTATCGCTATGTCGCTCTCATGAGGTTTGAGTTTCAAGAGGGCGTCGGGATGTCGATCAGAAAAGAGATCCTACGCCGGCGCGGGGCGATCTTGCATGCTGGAATCCGGCCACCTAGTCCCCCGCTGGACTCCTCGACGGAACGGTCAATGGAAATCATTCTGAGTTGGTTTCTCAAAGAGAACGAGGAAATCCAATGGACCTTGGATTAAAGAACAAGGTTGCGATGGTCTCCGGGGCTAGCAAAGGACTCGGTTTCGGAGTAGCGCGAGTCCTCGCAGCGGAAGGAGCACTTGTTTCGATGGCTTCGCGAGACGGTTTTTCCATAGAAGCTGCGAGAAGACGCATCGAGCAGGAAACGGGCCAGCGCGTGTTCGCGATGGCCGCGGATCTGCGGGTTGCGTCGGATATTGAACAATGGCGAGAGGCAACCGTGCGAGAATTTGGCGGCGTTGATCTGCTATTCTCGAACACGGGTGGGCCGCCCGCTGGAGCCTTCTTGTCCTTTGACGATCGGGCTTGGCAAGAGGCGTTCGAGTTGCTGCTGATGAGTGCCGTTCGCCTTGCTCGAGGCTTGATTCCGGTTATGAGGGAACGGGGAGGGGGAAGTATTGTCTTTTCGACCTCTTCCTCTGTAAAGGAGCCGATCGAGAACTTGACGCTATCGAACGTTGTCCGTGCTTCGGTGGCAGCACTCGCGAAGACTCTCTCTCGCGAGCTAGCCTCGGCGAATATCAGGGTCAACAATCTTGTTCCCGGTCGGATTGATACGGATCGGGTCCGAGAACTCGACCTGATCAATGCAAGAAGGAAAAACATTTCGGTAGAAGAGCAACAAGCTCTGATGACCTCTGCCATTCCGCT
>JBBIJH010000040.1:0-19330 GCA_037446075.1 Ignavibacteriales bacterium | reverse complement strand
TGACGATAACGAGCATAGTGGTTTTTCCTTTGCGGGGTGAAGGTTGAATCAAAAAAAACGGAATGCATTCCCAGAACACATTCCGCCTCCCTCGATGAATCGTCCGCTGTGCGTTAGGAAGCCGCCTCTGCCTTTGCCCCCTTTCTTGAGTACTTCTTCACGAACTTCTCCACCCTGCCAGCAGAGTCAACGAGCTTTTGTCGGCCAGTGAAAAAAGGATGGCAGTTCGAGCAGATTTCCACGTGGAGATTCCCGGCGGTGGATCGGGTCTCGAAAGTATTTCCGCACACGCATGTGACAATCGAGCGTTTGTATTCTGGGTGAATGCCTTTCTTCATCTATTTCTCCTTTCGCGTACCGAATATACAAAATCATTTTTTCAGTTGCAATGGCTTTTTCCTTGAATTTCTATGCACCGTTTCCTACATTAGAATAAACGGATGCTGAATCTCGAGGATATGAACGGTTCTCGTGCGGTCATTACAGCAGTTTTCATTGCCCTTCTGACGCATCTTCCCTCGGAAGCGAGAGAAGGAGACAAGACGTACTCATTCCTGAGACTCGATCATAGTGCGCGTGCTGCTGCCTTGGGCGGAAGTTTCGTCTCCATGACGGACGACGCGGCGATTCTCTTTTATAATCCTGCCGGCCTGGGCACTCTCACGTCTCGACAAGCCTCCTTCGGGTATCTGAAGCATGTCCTCGACATTAACGCGGGGTACGTTGCTTATGGACAAGAATTTCGTGACTGGGGCTGGATCGGCGCTGGGGTCATCTACATTAACTATGGCAGTTTCACACAGACCGATGCGGTCGGAAACAAACTCGGAACCTTCCATGCGAACGAGCTTGCTGGACTTCTCGGCTACTCCGGCACTCTCTACCAGAAGCTCCATTATGGCGGGACCTTGAAGCTCGTCTACTCCTCAATTGCCGATGCTCGCTCATTAGCAATAGCGGGGGACGTCGGCATGCTCTACAACATCCCCTCTCAGCAGATTGCAATCGGTGCAAGCTTGCTCAACCTTGGCCGCCAGGTCAACGCGTATCAGACCACGCGAGAAGACCTCCCCGTCGAGTTGAAAGTTGGCGTCTCGAAGCGCCTGGAACATCTTCCGTTGTTACTTAACCTGAACTTTCACAGACTTAATGAGTCCACTGAAGATTTTGCCACGAGGTTCCGCGCTTTTTCGGTCGGGGGGGAGTTCACCGTCACCGAAGCAGTGCAGCTCCGGTTCGGCTACAACAATGAGCAGCGCCGAGATTTGAAGATAGGAACTTCGGCGGGTCTTGCAGGGCTTTCCTTCGGCGGCGGGTTTACGTCAACGCGCTACCGGTTCGACTATGCTTACTCTTCACTCGGGAAGATCGGCGAACTGCACCGCATCAGCCTGGGCGTCCTCTTCTGACGTTTCATCCCGCCAGTAATCTTTCCAGCACTTTCGCCGTTGCATAAAAGAGCAGCATCCCACCGAACACCACCACGGGTGTTACACGGTTCTCCGACCGGTTAATCTCCGGAATCAGATCACTCGCCCCAACATAAGCCGCCGCCCCCGCAGAGAAGGCGAACGCGGTCCCAGTAATCTGTGCATCCACAACCCGGAAGAAGAAAATCGTGGAAGCCCCGAGCATCGTCGCCACACCGACGCTCAAGGAGGCAAGGAACGCCGATCGCCGCGAGTAAGCGCCGGCTAACATTACCGATGTTAAAGTGAGTCCCTCAGGAACCTTGTGCAGGAAAACAGCCAGGAATACGAGGACACCGACCAAGAAATCAGAACTCATCCCGACGGCAATCGACAGACCATCGATAAAGGCATGGACAAACAGGCCAGAGTACGTTGAGATACTCGCAACCCGTGAGACCATGATCTCGGGGTGAACTTCTTCTCCAAAGTGAAGGTGTCGAACGACCGTATGCTCAAAGAAATGGATCGCGGCGAAACCGACAATGACAACCAAGCCTGCCATCTCCCCGAGGGTGTGCAAACTGCGAGGGATCAGCTCTGTAAAAACGAGAGCAAGAAGAAACCCGGCGCCGAGAGCAAGCAAATATTCCTGAGCTTTTCTGGGCCACTTGCGACGTGCAAGAAGAAGAACCGCTCCCAGTACCTCCGCAGACGTGACGATCAAGCCGAATAGCAGAACGGTGAGTGACACTTAATACGCGCTGTAGGGTGTTTGGATGTACTGTTTCGCGAGCTTGTGAGAATCCTCGTACTCGTTCATCGCGAGGACCCGCCGATAGGACTGCACGGCCTCGTTTCTCTTCTTGAGGAGATCGTACGCCATCCCGATCCGTAGATTGGCCATCACTCGGAAGCCGGAAACCGTCCCTTTGTCAAGATCCTGGGAAAGACGTTCGGCCAGTGTGAAGAGTTTCAACGCCTCCTCCGGCTTCCCGAAGTTCAGTTCGTACATTCCCAAGTAGTAGTAGGCTTCGCGTGCAGATGCTTTGTTGTACCCTGGGCGGGATTCATCGTGCCTCTTCAAGACTTCGGTGAAAATGCCCTTTGCATCTTCCATCCTGTTTATAGCAACGTATGCGCGTCCGAGATATCGATGGAAAAGAGAATTATTCGGATATTTCCGATGAAGCTCCGCCGCGAGCTGGAGAACGTTCCAATAATCCTTCTCAAAAAAGAAGTACAGCTGCATGAGGAAGTACGCTGCCTCGGTCCTTGCGTACTTCGCATTTTCCGAGCAGAGCCGAAGCTGCTCGATGCCCTTCCGCTTATCTCCTTTCGGAAGAAACCACATCAATGGCTTCAGAAGCGGGTAGCGCTGGGGAGCGACCTCAGCATAGTAGTTGTAAATGCCAGTCCCAAGAAGGATATCGTGATTCTCCGGTGCCAGCTCAGATGCTTTCTTCACAATTCCAAGAGCTCGCCGACCGTCGTTTGCCGCTTTTAGCCAGCTGCCTCGGTTCGCCCGCAAACGTCCTCGGAAACCAATGGCTCCCCCCTTAAAGAAGAGCGCTGTGAGGTCCTTCTCGTCTTTCTTGAGTCTCGCGTCACACATCTGTATTACCTTGTCTAGCTTGTTGATAAACTCCTCGTCTCGAGATTCGTCCTCAAGGTCCAGGAGGATTCTCCACCAGTCGACCATCGCCAGGAAAAAATGTCCTGCAGGATGCTCGGGCTGTAAGTTAATCAGCTCTTTGAATTCGCGCGTCGCTGCATCAAAGTCGAGATTGTAGGTATAATCGATTCCTTTCTGAGCGTGCGAGTCAAACTCGGGATCTGAAACCCATTGGGCTTCAAGTGGCTGGCTGAGCGAAACCAGGGAAAGGAAAATGAGAAAAAAAAATAAGAGCTTCATGATTCCTGAGCGACTGGGTCTACCTGAGATAACGGCTCAACGGGCGGCAGCCAGCGGCCCTCACTCAACCTCACCCAATTTGTTCTTGTGATAAAGACTATGGCAAATAGTAGGACAACCGTCGTCAAGGCTCCCGCCTCCGGGCCATAAGCACCCCCCGTCACCCACTCTGGACCACTCTGCTCCAGCACAAAGAGAGATCGATTCTTCAGATCCAGGCCGCTCACGGGAAAGGAATAGACACAGCCTTGGAAGAAGTTCCAAGAAGCGTGTAACGCAGTTGGGAACCACAGCGTGCGCGTCTTCAGGTACGCGAGCGAAAGCCAAACGCCAGCAAGTATCGTATTGATGACTCCGAAGCTTGTCACATTCGGATTTTCAAGATGCGCTGCTCCGAACAAGATCGAGAGCACCGCGACCGCAACGTACCGATTCGCCCCTTCGATCAGCGTTTGGAAGCAATAGCCACGAAAGAGAAGTTCCTCTCCGAATCCAAACCACACGAATGCAAAGAGCATCAGCCCGACACCTGAGAGAATCGTTCCCGCCTCCAGCTCGCGCCAAGAAAGCCTTGCATACCCAAGAGCTGCCTCTGCAGCGAAGACACACGAAATCATCAAGAAACCAATCAGAAACCCTTGAGCCCACTCGACGCGAGAGCGTCGATGAAGAGGTAAACCCACAGATTGAAGTGGCCGATGGTCCACGAATTTCAAAACGACGTAGGTATTCAGGAGGAGAATCACATAAGCAATTCCCATCAAGGCTTCACTCGGGGGACTTAACAAGACTTGCAGTATCCCAAGTATCGTGGCGCTGAGAGTCACCTGGAAGAGCAGGAAAATCACAATCCGCCAGCCGGCCCGAAGGTTGTTAGATTTATTGAAAAAAACTGAACGCATCCGCACCTTGAGCACCCGGTATTTTGACTTGAGCTAAATTAAGAAAAATCGGAAGAGAAGCAACGCGGACCGTCAACAAGCAACTTAACACATCAAACAAAAAGGCCGATCCCACTCCGCAGGGTCGGCCACGAGGAGGCGCAACAGCTCTCACCGCAAGTTGTCTCGCAAGTAATTCAGAACTTGGCCCGTGCTAATTCTCTGTTGCCGCATGGAATCCCGATCCCGAACGGTGATAGTGTCATCCTTCAATGTTTGAGAATCGATCGTGAAGCAGTAAGGCGTCCCAGCTTCGTCCTGCCTGCGATAGCGTCTGCCGACGGCCCCGCTGTCGTCATAAAAAACCTTGAAGTGAGGGCGAATCTCTTTTTCAATTCTCAAGGCGATCTCGGGCATCCCATCGCGGTTAACGAGAGGGAAGAAGGCGGCCTTCATGGGCGCTAGTTTCGGGTGAAGCTTCAGAACCGTCCGAAGCTCCATCTTTCCTTCGGCGGTCGGGGCTTCCTCTTCTGTATACGCGTTCACCAGGAACGCCATCAGAGATCGGCTCGCACCGGCTGACGTTTCGACGACGTACGGGGTGTAACGTTCTTTCGTCTCTTCATCGAAGTACGTCAGGTTCTTGCCCGAATAGTGTTGATGACGCGAGAGGTCATAGTCTGTACGGTTATGGATTCCCTCAATCTCTCCCCAGCCAAACGGAAACTCAAATTCAATGTCGTAAGCATCTTTTGCATAGTGGGCCAGATGCTTTCCTTCGTGCCTGCGAAAGCGAATCTTCTCTTTTTGCATGCCAAGATTCAGGAACCATTGAAAGCGTTCGTTGCGCCAAAACTCGAACCAGCGCTCGTCCGTGCCGGGCTTGACAAAAAACTGCATCTCCATCTGCTCGAACTCACGGGTGCGAAAGAGAAAGTTCTTCGTGTTGATCTCATTCCTGAAAGCTTTCCCGATCTGTGCAATGCCGAAGGGGATTTTTTGCCTCGAAGAGGACAACACGTTCAGGAAATTGACGTAGATTCCTTGAGCTGTCTCCGGTCGAAGAAAGACAACGGCACTGCTATCCTCGACGGGGCCGATGAACGTTTTGAACATGAGATTAAACTGGCGGGCTTCAGTAAATGTCCCTCTCCGCCCACAGTTAGGACAGGGCAACAGAGCGATGATTTCACCTGGGGATTTCTCAGCAAGTTTGACAAAATGCTCATCGATTTCGAGATCCTCCATTCTCTTACTGGAGAAGCTTGGCTCTAGTTGGCGCAAGAGATCCGTTTTTCTCTTGATGGAAAGATCCTCGAACAAGACGTCGGCTCGAAATCGCGCTTTGCACTCCTTGCAATCCACCATCGGGTCAGTGAATTGTTCCACGTGTCCCGAGGCCTCCCAAACTCGAGGGTGCATGAGAATGCTCGCGTCAATCCCCTCGATGTCCTCGCGATATGTCATCGCTTGCCACCACTGCTGCTTGATGTTGTTCAAGAGTTCCACGCCGAGGGGTCCGTAGTCCCAGCAGCCATTCAGGCCTCCGTAGATTTCACTTGACTGAAATATAAAGCCTCGTCTCTTGCACAAGGAGACGAGCTTATCCATCAGATTCTTATGCCCGGACTTCACCTTCCCGGTGTCTCCTTTGAGTTCTTTGTTACGATCCCTTGTCGAAATATCGCCTCCTGTTATGGTTTGAAGACGGATTTCCTTCTTTCCGTGGAAAAGGATGCGCCCACCACTCCACTCTTGTAGTTCCGATCTTCATCGAAGTGCGCATCGTAGAAAAAAGCGAAGTTCGGGATATAAAGCTTGACCCCGATGAAAAAGTTCTTGGGCCCGATGCGGGCAGATTTCTCGTACGCAGCATACAGTCGGAGGCCCTCCACAAGGAGCGCATTCACCCCGAACTTGAAAGCAACATCCTTCTGAAGTCGTCCGTGGTTTGGCAGCGTGGCGTCGGTTGCAACGGTAAGCCGATCATCAAAGAGATCGAGCGCAAGCCCAAGCACGTTCTGGCCCGCCAGGCGGAGGCCGCCAATCGTGGGTTGATTGATGTTTCTCTTCACCGCTGCTATCGAAATCCACTCAGACGGATTCAGGGATGCCCCCAGATGAATTACGCTCCCATTCGAACCGGATGGCAAATCACTTCTCAACCAATTGAATGAAGCCCCAAACGTCAGTTCCGGGACTCCACCTCCGAGAGTTACGGTGTAATGATTCAGGTGGTAATTCCCTGCACGATCGGAAGCCCGGCGATAAGCAACGTTGAAAAGAAAGTTTTGCAGAATGAAGTCATGCTCAAGAAATTTTCCCCTCTCGACGTACGTATTGTAATGGAGATTAATTCCGCGTGAGGAAGCAACCGAGGCAGGGTTTACTCGAATGCCCCCCGCACCGCGTGCAGTCGCCGTAAATTGATATCGCTCGTTTTGAGGAATAAGAATCCTTGAGATATCATTCGGAGAAAGCTGAGCGTCGGCTCTCCCGGCAAGCAGGAGCAGAAGAAGAGTCACGATGGGAGCGGTTTTCCGCAGCACTTCCAACGCCTACTTGTTTTTGAATGCTGGCTTCCTTTTCTCAAGGAAAGCCGTAATTCCCTCTTTGAAGTCTTCCGTCCCGCAGCAAACGCCGAAGAGCGTTGCCTCGAGGGCCTGGCCATCGCTCAAAGTAGTTTCCTCTGTCATGTTCACGGCCTTCAGTGCGAGACGGATTGCAACCTGGCCTTTCGATAGGATTGTTTTTGCAATCTCTTCTGCGGTCGAAAGCAGCTCAGATTGTGGAACAACCTTACTCACCAAACCGACCTCTAGAGCCTCGCTTGCGGTCATCTGTCGACCCGTCAAGATCATTTCCATCGCCCGTCCTTTGCCGATGATCCGAGCAAGCCGCTGCGTGCCACCGTAGCCGGGAATAATCCCGAGATTCACTTCAGGCTGCCCGAACGTTGCATTCTCTGATGCGACTCGAATATGGCATGCAAGGGCAAGCTCGCACCCACCCCCAAGTGCAAACCCATTCACTGCCGCGATGACGGGCTTCCCGAGGTTTTCAATCAAGTTGAAAAGCTCCTGCCCTTTCTCGGAGAACTCCTTGCCAGTTGTAGCATCGAGTGACGTCAATTCGGCGATATCGGTTCCAGCCACGAAAGACCTTTCTCCCGCGCCCGTGATGATGACAGTCCCAATTTCGGGGTCATCCTTGATCGAATTGAATGCCTCCAAGAGTTCTGCCTTCGTCGCGGCGTTCAGTGCGTTGAGTTTGTCTGGACGGTTGATCGTTACGGTGGCGACGCGGTTTGAGATTTTGACAACGAGGTTCTGGAAATCCCGGGCCGGATTGGGGATACGGGATATGCGATATGAGAGAGACGGGTTCTCAGCCTGATATAGAGAGTCGGGTTCCTTCAAGTAAGAAGGGGGAAGATGGTCTGAACTCACTGATTGGATAAACCGGAAGAGCATCTTTGCTAACTTGTCATATTCGGAGGAGAGCTCCTCGTACAGGCCTTGGTCTTCCAGCGATTTCGTCTCGCGGAGAATGCCCAAATGCAATTGAGTTTCTTCACACGACGCCAGCGCGCGATGCAAGTATTGCAAATACTCGCTTACATGTCCCCTTAAGCAATACCCCTCCACAATGTTACCGGGAACGGATTTCGAGGACTTACGGATTAGACTTCCTTCTTCATACATCTCAAACTTTGGCAAGGTCAATGACATCTCGTGCACGCGTATAGCTAGCTGGCGGGAGAGTTTGAAGATGTCAAGATTCTCATACCTCATATTCATTTTCGTTTGATCTCCTTTCAATCCCCCTCCCCACCCAGATCTCATATCTGAATATCCCATATCTCGCAGGTTAGACCGCCACTTGTGAGCTTCTCACTTCGCCACCTCCACTCTGCTTTGATCACCAATCATAAAGCGGTGAACCAGCGGTTTGCCGTTTGCTTCCACGATTTCTACGTCATTCCCCAGAATGCTTCCCTCGATTCGGATCCCAACGCTGATGATCTTACAATCTCTCAATACGATGCTGTACTCCACTTCACTGTTCCGGACTTGTGTTCCGTCTCCTATAGAAGTGAACGGCCCGATGTAGCTGTTCTCGATCAAGCAATCCTTTCCAATGATCGCTGGACCACGGATCTTGCTGTTGACGATCCTCGCACCGTCTTCGATTACCACCTTTCCTGCAACGTCCGACCGTAAGTCAACGATCCCGCCGTCGCGCGGAGTAATATTGTCCAGAACGAGCCTGTTCGCCTCGAGCAGATCTGATGGCTTTCCTGTATCCTTCCACCAGCCCGTGATTTCGGTATACCCGACTTTGTAGCCCTTGTCGATGAGATACTGATGAGCATCAGAGATCTCCAGTTCGCCGCGCCAACTCGGCTTGAGGTTTTTCGTCGCCTCAAAGATATGGTGATCGTAAAGATAGATTCCGGCTACCGCGTACTGGCTCTTTGGATGCTTCGGCTTTTCTTCAATGCTGACGATCTTGCCGTCTTTGATCTCCGGCACACCGAACCGCTCGGGGTCTTTCACCTTCGCCAGCACCAAGAAGCAATTGCAGCCGCTCTTCTCGAACTCATCAATGAACCTCTTGATTCCGCCGACGATCATATTGTCGCCAAGGTAGAAGACAAACTTGTCCCCTCCGACAAAATCCTCTGCCAGCGCTATACACTGGGCTAGGCCACCTGGAGACTCTTGAGGGATGTAGCTAATCTTCACTCCCCATTTTGAACCGTCGCCGACATAGTTGGGGACTTCCATGCTGTCGGCCGAATAGATGATGCCAATCTCCTTGATTCCTGCCCCCACTGCCGCTTCAATTGCGTAGTAAAGAATTGGCTTGTTCGCGATCGGGATGAGATGCTTGTTCTGAGTATGCGTGATTGGCCTCAGCCGAGTTCCACGTCCTCCAGAGGTGATAAGAGCTTTCATAGAGGTTTGACTACGTTACGTTCAATGAGCCCACATGGCTTCTGAGGTCAGTTAAGAGGAATGATAGTGATGGTGCGGGTGAGTTGCCCCCCATCGTGCCCGGTGAATCGGATAAATTCCGCTCTCATCAATTCCGGTGCTCCGGGAGTAGGGAGAGCAGCTCGCTTGGCACCTGCCGTTGAATATGACTGCTAATCGCATCGATGAGATGGGCAGTCTTCTGTGGCGTCAGCGTACCTTTCTTCGCAGCGAGACGGATCGTTTCCATTCCCATGACGGTATAGAACGGAACCATATCTGGCAGCGCCCGCCGCAATTCAGCGAGATGAAGTTTGATCGTGTCAACATCCCCGCGCTCGATCGGACCCGTCAGTGCATCCAAAGGACTGGAAACCTTCACGGCTTCGATTGTCGATTTCAAGAGATTCTCGAAAACCTCCATGAAATCCTTCTGTCTCAGGCCAAGCTTCGCATGGACTTCTTCGAGAAGGCCGAGAAGAGCAACAAAATAATTCGACGCCAGGACGCACGCTACATGGTAAAGGGGTTTCAAGTCTGGCCGAATCATGAGTACCTTTCCACCCACATCGCGGATGATTTTCCGTGCAACCAGCATCGCCGTGGGATCGCCCTCGATGCTAAAATAGATTCCTCTCAATCTGGCAGCGAGCACCTTCGGTGGTTCTGTCCTCGGGAAAAGCTGAATTGGATGAAGCGAGAGAACGTGCCCCCCTTTCTCCTGGAGGCTGGAGAGTGCTTCACTCCCGAGGGAACCAGACGTATGCAAGAAAATCATCGATGTGAACTCGAGATCCTCACGTTCTGCCAGCTTCGAAGCCACGTTCTTGATGGCCTCATCGGGAGTCGTGATGAAAATGATTTCGCTCTCGGCAGCAAGGTCAGACAAATCGTCCGACACAATGCGTGCCCTCACGCCTCGGCCAAGGCGTTTCGCACTTTCAAGGTTCGAGCTAATGACCGACATGACTCGATAGCCACGCGCATACAACGCTGCTGCAAACGCTGTCCCAACGCTCCCTGCCCCGATAATGGAGACGGACGGTTTCCTCTCTCTCCTCTTCCTTCGGCGTGTCACGTATGCCTCCTCAAAACTGCAGCGGAGAGGTATCCAACAACCCCTTCACGATCGCCAGTGACGTCACCAGAATTGCAATAGTGCAGAATCTCTGTCGCATCAGCTCCGAGCTTTTTCGCTGCCAGGAGCATCGCAACCATTGGTCCGCCCCCGCACGCCTCTGCTCTCCTCGTCTCCAAGTCTCTTGATAGCCCAACTGGATCGAACTCCTCCACTTGATCGATAACGATCCTATCCAGTTTGCAAGCAATTTCATACGGATAGTAGTGGGAGAGGTCGGAGCTGGCGACAAGGAAAGCTTGCCTTCCCGCCAACACTGCTCCTAAACGTTCCGCCAGCAGCGTGCAATAGTCATGACGTTGGTCCCCCATGACGATGGGAAGGATTTTGAAGTTTTTCAGAACTCGCTGCAGGAATGGAAGCTGAACTTCGATGGCGTGTTCCTCACGATGTCCCAGTGTCGAGGAGACAATGACCCCTCCATCCTGCATGAGTTCCGCCCGGAGTTTCTCATCCACCTCCAAGACTCCGAGAGGTGTTTTATACGCCGAGCCTGGGTAGACGGAAATCCCCTTGAAGTACTCACGGTGACTGGGGGAAATAATGACAACTGTCTCGATTTGTTTTCCCTCCAACAATTTATACCCATTTGCAGCCGTAAAGCCGGAATAAACGTATCCAGCATGTGGGGAGATTAAGCCGCGCAGATCCCCTTCGATTTTCCTCGCCTGCACGCGACTCAAGAGGTGATCGACCTCTTTTCTTAGCACCGCCGTATCGGAGGGATAAAACATCCCCGCTACAGCGGGTTCACGGATCAGCTCTGTCATCATCGACCTCGACTCTCGATTGCCGGGACGTCATGCACCATGGGCAAATTGCTTTTCTCCAAAAACCTCGGCGGTGAAGGTGTAAATCACCGTGTTCCGATCCTTCCACGCATCTGGGTGAAGGCCTGCTTTCCGCGCTGTGTTTTCGAGGAAGGCCTTCCGATCCCACTTGTATTCAACAGCGACCTGGGGCAAAAGCAAGCCCCGGAAATAACCGTTCTCCAGGAACAAACCGTGCTTGCCTACTTCGATCTTTTCGATGTCAGAGACTTTTTCCATTGGAGAGATCACCGAGATCTCCAGTTCGATTTCCTCCAGTTCGTCCACCGTCACAGGGGGAAAACGTGGATCATCAAGCGCAGCTTTCACTGCTACCTCCTGGACAACTTCACTTAGAGGCATCGTTGCTTCCGTGTAACCAATACAACCACGCAGCTGCCCATGTTCTGTCAATGTCACAAAAGCGCCACAGGGCCGTGTTAGCTCCGGAGAGCGTACCGAAGGTTCTTTCATCTTCTGGCCTCGGACTGCACACTCCATCGCATCCCGGGCAAGACGGAGAAGCTCAAGCTTATCGTTGTCGCTCAATGGCATGCGCAACCCTTTCGCACGCTCTCATGGCGAAACTTACGGAATTAACAGTTAAGATTCAAGCAAACTGGCAGATGGGGGTTGGAGCGGCACAAGCTTTCACACGGACGATGTGGTTTGTTCCGAGGAAGACGCCGAGTTTATCGGCTTCGCTGGAAGCAGGGAGGCCGTTAAATTCGGAGACCAGTGAAGAAGTGCGTACCCCTAAATCCTTCTTCCCTCGGTCATCCCGCAGGGGGGGACTGTATGAGCTGCGTTGCACGGAGGTGTCTCCTCTCGTGTGTAGGAACGCGTACTGAGAAAGGGATCCAGGGCTCTCCGAGTCAAGTACTCATAAAGGAGCGGTTCCCGAGGGGATCTCTCGGAAGGTGTGTCTCAAGCACGGTACACTCTACGGAAGAACTTCTTGCTTTTCATTCTCAAAATCACTAACATTTCGCGTGTCTCACGAGCTTCCCTGTCAACCGCCGTGGTTCTTTGCAAAGTCTTAGGAACGATCGTAGCAACCCAGAAAAACAAGAACCTCAAGGAGTACAAACTCCTCGTTGTCCAGCCAGTCGACCTCACTGGGTCGTTCATCGGACGCGATATTCTTGCCATTGACGTTGTGGATGCGGGCCTCGGCGACAGGGTTCTTGTAATTCAGGAAGGTGCCTCAGCCCAACAAGTCCTGAAGCGCACGGATGTTCCTGTGCACTCCGTCGTCGTCGCCGTCGTGGACGGACTCGAAGTCAGCGCTTGAGAAGCTGCATCTGACCCATGTTCAACATCAAAGACCTTCTCCGATTGTCCGCAGTACCGGGAATCGGCTCTGCCCGCTTGAGAAGCCTCATCTCGCATTTTAAGGATCCGGCTTCTGTCTTGAGCGCTTCCCCAAGAGAGCTTGCGAGGGTGAACGGCATCGACAGAAAAACTGCCCTCATGATCGCTCACTTCCAGAATGGGACAAAGTTCGCCGAAGAACAGCTCTCTCGTTTAAACAAAGTGGAAGGACGCATCATCACGTTCTGGGACGAAGAATATCCCTCACTCCTGAAACGGATTTATGACCCTCCGGCATTCCTTTTTGTGCGTGGCGCGATTCTTCCGGAGGATAATCTTGCACTCGCCATCGTTGGAACACGAACACCAACGCCTTATGGGAGAGGAATCGCCGAGCGATTCTCCCTCGAACTTGCTCGACTGGGGCTGACAATCGTGAGTGGACTGGCTCGAGGGATCGACACCATCGCTCATTTGGCCGCGCTGAAAACGGAAGGCCGGACTATTGCCGTCATCGGTTCTGGAATTGATGTGATCTATCCTCCGGAGAACAAGAAACTGGCTGAAAGGATTAGCCGACACGGTGCGGTGATTTCAGAGTACGAGATGGGGGCGAAGCCGGACGCGGTGAACTTCCCCCGCCGAAATCGAATTATCAGCGGACTTTCTCTCGGAACCCTTATCATTGAGACGGCAGAGTCGGGCGGTGCAATGATCACAGGCAGTACGGCCCTTGACCAGAACCGAGAGGTATTTGCCATTCCAGGGCCCATCACCGAGAAGAAAAGCGGCGGGGCAAATCGGCTGATCAAAGAAGGTCGCGCTAAGCTCGTTCAGGATCTCGATGACATCCTCAACGAGCTTCAGTCGAAATTAAAGCCACTGATCAGGAAAGAAGAGAAAAAGCCCGAGCCTCCTCTCTCCTTCTTCGAAAGGAAAATCCTCGATTGCCTTGGCTCAGAGCCAGTGCATATCGACGCAATCTCCTCCATGACGGAACTCGCAACCTCCGACGCCCTCGTGAACCTCCTCAGTCTTGAATTTAAAGGCCTCATTAAGCAGCTACCCGGGAAGATGTTCCTGAAGCTGTAGACTGATCGGGTAAGCCCTTCCAACGTGTTCATTGGCCTGCGCGATTCTAAATCGTCCGCGCTTCCTATCAATCAGAATTTGCTTTCTTCTTTCTGAATTTTTTCTTAGTTTTTCTTTGGCAACAGAATTGTTACGGTTCAACTCTTACACAGTGTTCGATAACGCGGGTCCTCGATGTTATGGCAACGAGTCTGAACATCTCTCAACAGCAGCGACTTCAGCTCAAGCTATCGCCACAGCAAGTCCAGTACCTCAAACTCTTACAGCTTCCCGTACTTGCACTTGAACAGCGGATCAAAACCGAGCTTGAACTAAACCCGCTTCTGGAGGAAGCTCCGGAAGAGGAGACAGAAGTGACCGCCGAAGAGGAAACCGAAATCCCCGAATCACCTGCAGAACCAGTGGACGCAGATGGCAAGGTTGAAACAGACGGTGCGAGTGATGACAGTTACTCGATCGAGGATTTCATGAATGATGACCTATCAGGCTATAAGGCTCCTGTCTTTGACCAAAGTGAGGACCGCGAGGAGATTCCAACCCCCGCCCCTACGACACTTGCTGAGCATCTGCTTTCGCAATTGAGGCTCCTCGACCTCTCCAATGAGCAAATCCTCCTCGGGGAGGAGATCATCGGAGACATTGATGAGGATGGGTATCTGCGGCGAGATCTATCCCTGATCCTGCACGATGCTGAGGCGGCCTTCGGTCTCAAGCTGAGTCTTGCGGAGGCGGAGGAGGTTCTCAGGAGGATTCAATACCTTGACCCTCCGGGGAACGGCTCCCGTTCGTTGAAGGAATGCCTTCTTGTGCAGCTTCACGCTGGAAGCTTCGAACCGGCAACGAGAGATCTCGCCCTCAAGGTCATCGAGCTACACTACGATGACTTCACGATGAAACACTATGAAGAGATTGCAAGGAAGCTCGGCGTGACGATGGAAGAGTTGAAGAAGGCGGTCGAGCTCATTCAGCGATTAAATCCGAAGCCGGGGGAGAGAGACTTTAGCCCCGCAGAGAACTACGTCGTCCCCGATTTCATCGTCCAGAGCGATGATGGTGATTTCATCATCATGCTGAACGACCGGAACATTCCTCCACTTCGCGTCAACAGAGCGTACCAACAGATGATTGCGGCGAAGAAGAAAGGAAATGTTTCCAGTGAGGCAAAGGAATTTATCCGGAAGAAGTTCGAAGCAGCCAAGTGGTTTATTGCTTCGATCCACCAGCGACGTGAGACGATGATGAAGGTGATGCACGCCATCGTTCAACGACAACGGGAATTCTTTCAGAAGGGCGAGAATCTCAAACCGCTGATCTACAAAGATATCGCTGAAATGATTGGGATGGACATTTCGACGATCAGCCGCGTTGTGAATGGTAAGTACGTTCAGACGGATTATGGAGTCTTTCCTCTTCGCCACTTCTTCGGCGACTCGATCCCAACGGTGACGGGTGAGGAAGTATCGAACAAAGAAGTGAAGAATAAAATCAGGCACATCATTGAAAGGGAAGACCCCAAGAAGCCCCTCAGCGATGACAGGATTGCAGAAATCCTGAATCAGGAGGGATTAAACATTGCTCGCCGCACCGTTGCCAAATACCGTGAGCAGATGAGAATTCCGGTGGCGCGCCTGAGAAGAAAAATCTGAGTCTATGAGGAATCAAACCATGAAAGTTCTTCTGAAGTCCACAACAGTGATTGGCCTTCGTCGCAACGGGAAGGCAGCCCTCGGTGGCGATGGCCAAGTTTCCATCGGCGAAGTGATTCTGAAGCACCATTCGAACAAAATCCGCAGGCTTCACAACAATGAGGTCCTCGCAGGCTTCGCCGGAGCTGCAGCAGATGCCTTTACTCTCTTCGAACGATTTGAAGAGAAGCTCGAGCAATATCGAGGGAATCTGCCTCGATCCGCTGTGGAGTTAGCGAAAGACTGGCGGACGGACAAGTACCTCCGACGGCTGGAGGCACTCCTCGCAGTCATTGATAAGGAGCATGCACTCATCATTTCGGGGACGGGTGACGTCATCGAGCCTGATGACGGGATCGTTGCCATCGGTTCTGGAGGCAGTTATGCACTTGCGGCTGCGCGAATGCTCACGAAGCACACGAAACTTTCCGCAAAAGAGATTGTAAGGGAAGCACTCGAGACAGCAGCCGATATTTGTATCTACACAAACCGAAACTTTGTGATCGAGGAACTATGACGAATCGCTCTCCAAAGTCGATGACTCCCACTGAGCACATCAGGGAGTTGACGCCGCGCGAGATTGTGAAAGAACTTGATCGATACATTATTGGCCAACAAGCGGCAAAACGTTCTGTGGCGATCGCGCTCCGCAATCGTTGGCGAAGGCTTCAGGTCCCCGAGGCACTCCGAGAAGAGATCATGCCAAACAACATCATCCTCATCGGCCCAACCGGGGTCGGAAAGACCGAGATCGCTCGTAGACTGGCAAAGCTCGCCAATGCCCCTTTCATCAAAGTGGAAGCGTCGAAGTTCACGGAGGTTGGCTACGTGGGCCGCGATGTAGAAGCGATTATCCGGGACCTGACAGACATCGCCGTCAACATGGTGAAAGCGGAGAAGACGGCGCAGGTTCAGGACAAAGCACGAGAACTAGCGGAAGAACGTGTGCTCGACATCCTGCTTCCTCCTGTGAAGCGAGGGAAACCGGTGCCAGCGGGCGCGGCGAATGAGATCGAGCCGGAAGAGGAAAACTTTGAGAAAACACGAGAGCGCTTTCGGCAACAGTTGAGGGAGGGGAGGTTCGATCTGCGAGTCATTGAGCTGGACGTTCCTCAGGAAGCTTTCCCAGGAATCCAGGTGTTCGGAACAGTGAGCTTGGAAGAAATGGGAGTGAACCTGCAGGATATCTTCAGCAACCTCATTCCAAAGAAGTTCAAGAAGAGGAGGATGACTGTCGCCGAAGCACGCGCTATTCTCGCTCAAGAAGAAGCCCAAAAGCTTATTGAGATGGACGCAGTGATTCGAGAGGCAATCCAGCGCGTCGAAAACTCCGGGATCGTTTTTATCGATGAGATTGACAAGATTGCTGGAAGCAAAGGCCCCTCGGCTGGCCCCGATGATTCTCGTGAGGGCGTCCACCGCGACCATCTGCCGATCGTCGAAGGCTCAAACGTGATGACAAAGTATGGGATGGTGAAAACGGATCACATTCTTTTCATCGCCTCGGGTGCATTCCATGTCTCAAAGCCCTCTGACTTGATCCCCGAAATGCAGGGGAGATTCCCGATCCGCGTCGAGCTGAACAGCCTCTCGGAAGAGGACTTCGTCAAGATACTCACTCTCCCTCAGAATGCGCTCATCAAGCAATACACTGCTTTGCTGGAGACCGAAGGAGTGAAACTGAAGTTCACACAGGATGGGATCCGTGAGATTGCCCGGATCGCCTCGCAGGTCAATGAGCAAGTGGAGAACATCGGCGCTCGGCGCCTGCACACGATTATGACGACACTTCTCGAGGAGATTCTCTACGACTCCCCCGACAAAATCCCCAACAGGACACTCGAGGTGACGAGGGAGCTGGTTCAGGAGAAGCTGAGCAAAGTCGTCGAGAATCGAGATCTCAGCCGCTATATACTCTGAAGTCTGTTCCGTCGGGTCTTCCCTTCATCCCGTCGATGCCTGAACTTTCCTTTCAGCGACTTTCCGAATCGGAGTATCCCATCTGGGATTCATTTGTCGTGTCTTCGCCGCAGGGGACGGTCTTCAACACCAGCCGCTGGGCCTCAATCATCAAACACGTCTTCGGTATTCAGCACGAGGTGTATGTCGTTCGTGACGGAAACGAGATTGCTGCGGGGATCTCCTTCTTCCACAAGATGAGAGCGGGGCTGAGGGTCGTCACGCGACTCCCACTCACCCCGTACAACGGCATTCTATTCAGGGCCGTGCATGGCGAGAAGCCGCAGAAGGTGTCGTCGCATCAATTCGAAGCCCTCTCATTTCTGCTGGCGAATGTTGAGCGGGAATTTCAGTTCGTGCATTTTTCACTTCATCCTTCACTGACAGACCTGCGCCCGTTTACGTGGCGACATTGGTATAGCCTGCCCCAATACACGTACGTGAATGTTCTCACGGATTTATCATACACGTGGGAGAACTTCAGCAGCTCGCTTCGGCGGAAAATCCATCGCGCCGAGGAGATGGGGTTTTCCATTCATCAGAAGGATGATGCAAACTTCCTGTTGAAGTTACAGGATTCGAGCTACAAGAAAGCGCGCATGAAGCCAGTTCTTCCCTACTCGGTTTGTCAGAGATACTGCGACGCCGCAGTGAGGGCTAGGCTACTGCGTGTTTATTCCATTGTCGATCGTGAAGGAAATGTACATGCTGAGAGAGCCGTCATTGTAGATGGTGATCATGCCTACGACTGGATTGCGGGAACGAATCTCCAGTTGGAGGATGAACACGCGAATCAGCTTCTCGTCTGGGAAATCTTCAAGCGGCTTTCCGCGGAGGGGGTTCAGACATTCGACTTCCTCGGTGCAAACACGCCGAGCATTGTGGAGTTCAAGCGGGCCTTTGGTGGAGAGCTTCAATGTTATTTCGAGGTGAGGTACTTTTCATCGGCGTTCATCCATACGCTTGTCTTCCTTAATCAGCGGTGGCAGCGCTGGAGACGTAGGACCTAGTTCTTTCACAGAGAAACCAAGCATATCTTGTTCATAGACCCCGCCGTGTCGAAAAGAATGACCCGGAGACAGTTCATTCGGAGTGCAACAATGCAGTCCTTGGGCCTGGGCTTCGGTCTCTCCTATTTCAGCCATCCCTCCTTCTCGCAGGTAAAGCCAGGCATGGAGAAACGTCCCCTGGGCCAGACTGGATTGAACGTGACAATCCTGGGCCTTGGATGTGCAACGATCGGCCACGGTGGACACAGTATCGCGGAAGGTGCGAAGATTGTCGAAGCCTCCATCGATGAGGGTATCAACTACATCGATTGTGCCAGTACGTATGGAGATGCTGAGGAGAAAGTCGGGGAGGTCATGAAGACCCGAAGGAAGGAAGTGATCTTAACCACGAAGACACTCGAGCGTGACAAGGATGATGCATGGGAGGAGATTAACCGGAGCCTCGAGCGCTTGAAAACGGATTACGTGGATTTGCTTCAGATTCATTCCATCAATCGAATGGAAGAGCTTGATAGGATCACCGGAAAGAATGGCTCGCTCGCTGCGGTGGTCCGTGCAAAGGAGGAAGGACTGTGTAAACACGTAGGCATCACTGGCCACACGCGGCCCACTGTGCTCGCCGAGGCGCTCAAGCGATATCCGTTTGAGACTGCCCTGGTTCCGCTGAGTTCGACGGATAAACTGATCAATGATTTCGGAGATGTCCTGTTCCCACTCGCTCGGCAGAAGGGCTTCGGCATCATCGCAATGAAAGTGCTCGCTGCGGGGAGAGTCACAGCTTACGTACCAGACAGCCTCCGATATGCATTTTCCCTTCCGATCAGCACGGCAATCATCGGCATGGGGAGCCTGGAGGAATTGAGGCAGAACGTCGAGGTAGCTCTATATTTCAAACCGATGTCGCCCATCGAGATGGAGGCTCTCATCGAGAAGACAAAACCCCACGCCACGAGCTCGGTCATGCGGTGGAAAAGAACGTGAGCCTGTCCGGCAAGAACCGAACCACAGAGGTCAACAGAGGGAACAGAGATAGGGCATCTCAAGAAACCTGATACATCTTCCTCCTCAGGCTCTGTGTCCTCAGGGCCCTCTGTGGTTGTACAATCCGCGCAGCTACCGAGAAGAAAGATCCCTAAGTT
>JBBIJH010000039.1:18122-19343 GCA_037446075.1 Ignavibacteriales bacterium | reverse complement strand
CACGGTATCATTCTACCTCAGGGATGGAATATGATCTCGAGCTTTGTCCAGCCAGTAAACTCCTCCATAGACTCAGTTCTCCAAAAGGTTGTAACCCGTATGGAACTCATGAAAAACGGCGGGGAGCAAGTCTACTGGCCGAATTACAACATAAATACGATCGTGACGTGGTCATCCACCTCCGGGTATCAGATCTACATGAACTTAACTGACACGCTCACGATTGTGGGGCATGAAGTTTTCCCCCAGTCTACATCCATCCCACTGGTCGCGGGCGCCAACCTGGTAGCCTATTTGCGGAACTCTCCAATGAGAGCCGATTCAGCGCTGGCGAGCATAGCGAGCAACATCATACTCGCAAAAAACAATGCTGGACAAGTCTATTGGCCGAGCTATGGCATCAACAGCATTGGGTCACTCATACCGGGTCAGGGTTATCAGATCCATACCGCTCAGGCATCAACGCTGACCTATCCTGCGAACACAGGACCGGCACCGTCATCGATCCTCACGAAACAATTGGCAGGAGTCGACACCACTGTTGACGTCCCATCACCACGCCATTATCGTCCGGCTATCTCACACACCGGAACAAGCGCTATCCTTCTCGTGGAGGTGCCTCAACTCCAGCAAGGCGATGAAATCGCCGTCTGGACGCCACACATGCTGCTCGTTGGCAGTGGCGCTGTCAATCAAGGGAAAGCCCTCATCACCGTCTGGGGAGATAACCCCGCCTCTGCAGGAATCGTTGACGGTGCTCTCGAGGGTGAAACCCTCTCACTGACTGTCTGGTCTACTGCAGGGACCTACGGTCTCGTAGAGAGGAAGGAGAGGCCTTTCGCGCTCTCCTCACTGGTCGATGTTCTCAAAGCCACTGCAGCTCCCACGCCCTTGCGCTACAAGACTGATGCTGTGTGGGTCGCTCGAGGAAATCCTGTCTCTGCTGCTGAAATCCCACAGCAGTTCTTTTTGGCTCAGAATTATCCAAACCCGTTCAACCCCTCATCCGTCATCCAGTATGGGCTTCCGCGCGATGTCAGGGTCACGCTTGAAGTCTACAACATCCTCGGTCAGCGAGTCGCTCTACTGGTCGATGAAGAGCAAAGGGCGGGATATTATCGGGTCCCGTTCCGCCACACGTCTTTATCGAGTGGTGTGTATTTCTATCGACTACAGGCAGGGGAGTTTACCCAAACTAAAAAAATGACAATCCTTCGATAA
>JBBIJH010000039.1:5526-18022 GCA_037446075.1 Ignavibacteriales bacterium | reverse complement strand
TCGACTACAGGCAGGGGAGTTTACCCAAACTAAAAAAATGACAATCCTTCGATAACCAAATCATTACCTAACAAGGATAGCTACTCAACTTTATTTTGCTTCAATTGCCATGCTCTACCGAGTCTCATATGCTCTCCTTCTTACTGCTGTACTTCTCACTGGTGCGGAGGCACAGGCACAGGTACATTTTTCCTACGTGTCAAATACGGGAAACAACGCTACGGTTGCGATCCCTACCAGTGCGAATCCAAACATAAGCGGGACACCATTAGCTACGGGGGATGAGATCGGCGCATTTACTCCTGCGGGCCTTTGCGTCGGCGCGGTCGTCTGGACGGGTGTGAACACCGCTCTTACCGTCTGGGGTGACAACGACCTGACTGGACCCATCGATGGTATCCGAGCAGGGGAACAGATTCTCTATCGCATCTGGCGACAATCGACAAACACTGAGTTCACAAACGTCACGGCAACCTACTCTCAAGGCAACGGAGTGTACGCACCTAATGGAATTTATGTTCTGTCATCACTGAGTGCAAGCGGGCCGACAGTGCCGCCCCAGACGCCGACGCTGTCATCCCCTGCAAACGGTGCGACAGGTGTATCGATCACTCCCACGCTTAGCTGGAATGCCTCCAGTGGTGCGACCTCGTATGGACTCCAGGTCTCGACGAGTTCAAGCTTCTCCAGCACGGTGCTGAATCAGACGGGGATTACGACCACCTCCTACACTGTCAGTGGTCTGGCGAACAATACGACGTACTATTGGCGGGTAAACGCAAGTAACGCTGGGGGTACAAGTGCGCACTCCGCCACCTGGAGCTTCACGACGGCAATCGGTCCAGGTGGACCAACCGCCCCCTCCGTCCCGACACTAGTGTCTCCGGCAGATGGAGCGGCAGGCCTTCCAACAAACCTGACCGTAAGCTGGAATGCGTCCAGCGGGGCAACATCATACCGGCTTCAGGTATCCACAAGTGCGGCCTTCTCGACCCTCATACTCGATCAGAGTGGACTTAGCTCGACGTCGTACAATCTCGCCAGTCTCGCTACGAATACGACTTACTATTGGCGAGTTAACGCGTCGAATGCCGGGGGGACAAGTGACTATTCGATAGCGTGGAGTTTCACAACCGGTGATGGACTGCTTCCTGTCCCTACCTTGTTGTCGCCTCAGGGTGGCGCAGCGAATGTTTCGACTTCCGTCACGGTCAGATGGAGCCCTGTTAGTGGAGCTCTGTCCTATGGACTTCAGGTGTCGACGGATCGTGTCTTTGCAACAATAGTTCTCGACCAGAGTGGAATCAGCGCAACCTCATACATGTTGACGGGGCTCGCTCACAATACGACGTACTACTGGCGGGTGAACGCGAGCAATGCCAGTGGGAACAGCCCGTATTCAAGCGCTTGGAGTTTTACAACGATCATAGCAGCTCCGCAGGTACCAACACTTTCTTCTCCCATCGACCGCGCAACAGGCGTCTCCACGGATCCGATCTTGACCTGGAATACTGCAGGTGGAGCGACATACTATAATGTCGAGATGTCCACGAGTTCAAGCTTTTTAACGACTATCGTCGATCAGGGAGGAATTACGGCGACCTTCTTGCCTGTATCGGGCCTTAACGGTGGTACGACTTATTATTGGCGCGTGAACGCACTGAATCCTGGGGGGGTAAGTGGCTGGTCGACGGTGTGGAGCTTCACGACAATCGGTGTGACGGCCGTCGACAAGCAGGGTGAGGTACCGGAATCGTTCCTTCTCCACCAGAACTATCCAAACCCATTCAACAATAGAACGGTGATCGCATACGAATCGCCAGCGAGAGCTCTTGTATGGCTTGAGATCTACGACATCCAAGGGAAAAGAGTGGACCGCGTGGAAGAAGGAATCGTTCAGCCCGGCTATCACAGAATTCTTTGGGGGTCCAACCTGTCTTCGGGGATCTATTATTATCGCCTAATTGTCGATGGCAACGCTTCCCCGGCCAGAAAAATGGTGATTCTCCGGTAAGGGTTACCTCACCTTGTCGGAGAGAGAGGTTTCGTCCAGAAGAGAGAAGCTCTGCAGTTTGTTGTGGAGGGTTTTCCTGCTCACCCCTAGAATTCTCGCAGCCTTCGATTTATTATTCCCCACCGATGCCAGCGTGTGAAGTATAAGAAGCCGTTCGGCTTCCTGGGTTGAACTTCCCACAGGAATTGTAATATGAGTGCAGACGGATTGCTGCCTTGAGATCCGTTCCGGGAGGTACTGGGGGCCGATTACATCATTCGCACAGATAACCACGGACCGCTCAATCACGTTCTTCAGTTCCCGTACGTTTCCCGGCCATTCATATGCAATCAGACTCTCAAGGGCTTCTTCCGAGAACCGAGAGGGAGGCTTTCCGTATTTTTCGCTGAAGACGGCAAGGAAGTGTTCTACCAGCAATGGGATATCCTCCTTGCGCTCGCGAAGAGGTGGTATGAAAATCTCAATTACGCTCAGTCGATAGTAGAGATCTTCGCGAAGCTCTCGCGACTTCAACGCTGCTGATACATCCTTGTTCGTTGCGGCAATTGTCCGTACGTTTACACTGACTTCTTCTTTTCCTCCCAACCTACGAAACCTCTGGAGCTCAATTGCACGAAGGAGCTTCGCCTGCGTTTCGATGCTCATCTCCGCAATCTCATCGAAGAAAAGAGTTCCATGATCAGCCAGCTCGAAACAGCCCGATTTCTTCGCGAGTGCTCCAGTAAAAGCACCCTTCTCATGACCGAAGAGCTCGTTTTCGATCACGTCTTTTGGGAGCGCAGCGCAGTTTACTGCGATGAACGGTTTGTCGGCTCGGTTACTTTTCAGATGAATGAGCCGAGCAACCACTTCTTTCCCTGTTCCACTCTCACCTGTGATCAACGTCGGGGTTTCAGACCTTGCGACAAGAGTTACTGCAGAACGAATTTCGGACATAGCCTGACTCTGTCCAACAAGGACTGTTTCCGCCTGTGCATTTGGAGAGGCTATACTGCCACCAGAGTCGAAGCCTGACAACTTACGTTGACTCATGCTGCGGAGTACAGATTCCATAATTCTCGTGTCTGACGGATTTCCAACGAGAAAATCGCTTGCGCCGGCTTTCATCAACTGCACGGCTTCTTCTACCCCGGCAGTCCTTGAAACCAGAATAATTTTCGTAGGAATGCTGCGTGTCTTGACGAAGTGCAGAATCTCTAAGCCACGATGGCATTCGTCTCCGAGATTGCATATAGCTGCACAATACCTCCGTGTGAGAAGCTCCTCTTGTGCCTCCGCAAGCGATCTGGCCTCGTTAAGAGAGAACCTGGCACCGTCTAGGACTTCACGTAGGCCGTGAGCAGATTCCCCTTCAAGAGCAACAAACAGGATAGGATTCGATGGCAGTGTTGAAAACTTCATTTTCTCAATCTTGGCAGCGTTCGACGGATTCTTGGAATGCCACAGAAAAATGAAACTGCAGTGCCAGATAAAGGAAACCCACTTGCGTTTGCATGTATGGTACGTGCGTTAGTTGGCTTGCTTATCTACGAGGGGTACGAATGTTGGAAAAGACACACCCCACCTGCTGGACATATCCCCTCAATATTCTTTTTGCACAGGGAGTCAACAGCTTGCCTGAGTCGTCTCGGCAAGTGGAGTAGAAATGCAGGCGAGTCAAACCTCTGACAAATAACATTTTCAATTTAGTCCAAACTCCTAACAATGTCAAGTGGGATTTTTTTTCACAACCCATCCCGTTCGGAAGCTATACGGCAAAACGTTGCAGCCCTCAAACAAACATAATCCAGTGTGCATATAAATTCAAGAAATACGTGAAAGAAATATGCACAATCTGTGCACATAGGTTACAATTCAAAACAATCCTCTGCATCATCTTTGATTCAACTCCGCAGTCAACGTGATACTTGAAATTATTCGGATAAGATCTTCACTCCTAAGAGGTTGAGCTTTCTCGTATTACTTCTTCCCATTTGATCGCTCAGGAATCATCGAACTAAGAGGCCTGATTCTCACGCGCTGAAAGAATGGCCCGCAATGTCTTACGTTTGCCGATTGTCTTACGGGCTACACCCGGGGATTTCGCGGCTCCTGGAAAAATGCAGCAATAGTTTCCGACTGGCATGACAAGGCTAAACCACACCGGCAATCAACTGTTTTTACCGTTGGAATCCAGTGAGGCTAAGTGTAACATGGTCTTCAAAACCCGTTGTAAATCATCTAGGCTCAAGCGAAATTGCATGTCAAAATCGGCAAAAAAACGCACGGCTTTTCCTCCTTGATTTAAAGGCTGAAAAAGGATAAGTTATAGCGCGCTGATATCACCTTGCTCTGAGGACACCCAACAGACCCATCCTTGACATTAAGACTTACACGGGCTGTTCGTTATTTCTTCCGAAAGTCTTAGGTCTATGCCAACCCCATTGATGCGACAATACCTGAAGATCAAAGCAAAGTATCCGGAGACGATTCTGCTCTTCCGGATTGGGGATTTCTTTGAGACCTTTGAAAACGATGCAAAGATCACCTCCAAGGTACTGGGCATTACTTTAACGAAACGAGGCGATGGGGCTGCAGCGGAGGTTCCCCTTGCTGGTTTTCCGCATCACGCTCTTGACACCTACCTCCCGAAACTTCTGAAAGCTGGATATCGAGTTGCAGTGTGTGAACAGCTCGAAGACCCAAAACTAGCGAAGGGAATTGTCAAGCGCGACGTGATTGAAGTCGTCACCCCGGGGATTGCTTTCTCTGACAAAGTCCTCGACCAGAAACAAAATAATTATCTTGCCTGTGTTGCACTTCCAAGTCCGTTGGCTACAAGCGAAGACCTCATCGGCTTTTCGTTCGTTGATGTTTCGACGGGTGAGTTTGCGACCTCGGAGTTCCCGTTGAAGATGTTAAGAGAGCAAGTCGCGCTGATCTCTCCAGCGGAGATTCTCGTCCAGAAGAGAGACTATCAAACGGTGATGGAACTCCTAAAAGGCCAATTCAACAGAACATACACAAAAGCGGAAGACTGGACGTTCAACTTTGATTTTGGTTACGAGATCCTAGTCAACCACTTTCAAACGCAGTCTCTAAAGGGCTTCGGCTGTGAGGAGTATAAGCTTGGAGTCGTAGCGGCGGGGGCCGTACTCAATTACTTGCAGGAGACTCAGAAAGCCAACCTTCCTCACCTGAAGAAGATCACCCCGTACGACGTCAGTGAGTACATGCTCCTACCACCTTCGACACAGCGAAACCTGGAGATACTTTCCCCTCTGATGGAAAGCGGTCGCTTTGGAACACTCTTTTCCGTTCTGGACCAGACACAAACTCCGATGGGCGGGCGTCTTCTCAAGAAATGGGTCCTCCAGCCGTTGAAGAACGTAGACCCCATTCGGTCACGTCTTGATGCAGTCAGAGAGCTGGTTGAGAAAACGCCAGTAAGAAAGAAGCTCAGAGAGATCCTTCTGAATATCGGCGACCTCGAGCGTCTCATCGCAAAGATTGCAACGGGACGCGCGAACCCACGAGAAATGATTGGGTTGAAAGTCATTCTATCTTACATCCCACATCTCAAATTCCATCTGGAAGCCTGTACTTCTCGGGAACTTTCCTCCCTTCGGGACAACCTGGAGCCACTCCAGCAGTTAGTTCAGGAAATCAGCGATGCGATCGTGGAGGACCCTCCACTGAATCTGGCAGACGGAGGAGTAATCCGCAGGGGATACAACCAGGAGCTAGACGAATTGCGTGATATTGCGTTCAGCGGAAAGGAATGGATCGCGCATCTCCAACAGAAGGAGAGGAGCCGTACAGGCATTCCATCGCTGAAGGTGGGATTCAACAATGTTTTCGGTTACTACATCGAAGTTACCCACACCCACAAGAACAAGATTCCACCGGATTACCTTCGCAAGCAAACACTGGTGAATGCTGAGAGGTACATCACGCCGGAGTTGAAAGAATACGAGGAGAAAATACTTCACGCTGAAGAGAAAATTCTAATTCTTGAATCAGACCTTTTCCATGAGTTGAGGAAGCGGGCTGCGGAACGCGCTGCTGTGATTCAACGAAACGCTCAGATCATTGCCACGCTCGATTGCTTCTCAAGTCTTTCTGAGGTAGCAGTTGAGTACGACTACAGCTGTCCCGAGGTAGATGAAAGCACACGGATTGATATTCGCGCCGGCCGGCATCCTGTGATCGAGCGGCTGCTTCCGCCAGGTGAACGGTACATCCCGAACGACTGCGTCGTCGATACAAGCGAGAATCAGATCCTCATTATCACAGGGCCGAATATGAGCGGGAAATCGAGTTATCTGCGACAGGTCGGGCTTATTGTCCTTATGGCGCAGATGGGAAGCTTTGTACCGGCAGAGTCAGCAAAGATCGGACTTGTGGATAGAATCTACACGCGCGTTGGTGCAATGGACAGCATCGCAACAGGTGAGAGCACCTTCCTCGTGGAGATGAACGAAGCAGCACAGATTGTGAACACTGCCACCCCGAGAAGTCTTATTCTTCTCGACGAGGTTGGCCGAGGGACGAGTACCTTCGATGGTATCAGCATTGCTTGGGCACTCACGGAGTACTTGCACCAAAGAACGGGTGCCAGAACCCTCTTTGCGACACACTATCATGAACTGAATGAACTTGCTGAACTTTTCCCCCGTATTAAGAACTTGAAAGTGGAAGTGCGGGAGTATGGTGACAAAGTGGTCTTCCTGCACAAAGTGACGCCAGGTTTCGCTGACCACTCGTACGGAATCCAGGTGGCTCAGATGGCAGGATTGCCCGAGGAGATTACGGAACGAGCGAAGAAGATCCTGATGAATCTCGAGGGTTCAGAGCTTACATTCCATGATGCGAGAGAAGAGAAAAAGGCAAAAGGCCGCATTGCCCCATCCGAGGTGCAGCTTACCCTGTTTGAAATGCGGGACGATACGCTAAGAGAAGAAATTAGGAAATTGGATCTGGAGAAGATAACACCACTGGAAGCTTTCCAGAAGCTGGCAGAGCTGAAGAAGAAAGTAGAAAAGTCTTGAAGCCACAATATCTGAGTCGTGAACCATGAATCGTGAATCCACCAGTTCCTTAGCCGTCGACTTTGAAAACGTCCAGGCCCATTACGACCTCTCGGATGACTTCTTCAGACTTTACTTGGACCCAACAATGACGTACTCGTGTGCCTACTTTCCTACAGGGAACGAGACACTCGAAGAAGCACAGGTCGCCAAAATCGATCTCTCCCTAGGGAAGCTCCAGCTGAAACCCGGGGAGCGACTCCTTGATATTGGATGTGGCTGGGGTTCGGTAGCAAGAAGGGCAAGGGAGAAATACGGTGTCAAAGTCGTGGGACTCACTCTCAGCAAGAATCAATACGCGTATGCTAGTGAAATGTCGAGAGGGGATATGGAGCTGGAGTTTCGTCTGGAAGGATGGGAAACCTACCAGGAACCATGCGACAAGATCATCTCGATTGGAGCATTTGAACATTTCACTCCTTTAAAGTATGACGCATTCTTTGCTCGATGTAAAGAACTCCTACCCCAGAGTGGCTTGATGCTCCTGCATACAATCACCACTGGAAAACCGAACAAGACGTTTACCTTCTTGCGGTGGACACATTTCATCATCACGAACATTTTTCCAGGCGGTAGACTCCCCGATCCAGAGCAAGTTGTCAGGCATAGTCGAATGGGAGGCTTTGAGACGGTCCACGTGGAGAGCCTTCGACTTCACTATGCGCACACTCTTGATCTCTGGGCTGCCAACCTTGAGCGTAACCGCGAGGCGGCGATCCACGTAACAAATGAGGGCACGTTTTACACTTACATGAAGTACCTGACGTCCTGTGCCGACCATTTCCGAACGGGGGAGATTAATGTATATCAGTTCTTGATGAGGTCGAACTAGCTGATCTTGCCCGCCACCCGAGGAGAAAAGAACTAAGAAGGAAGCGCTGGTGGATATGCGCAGAGGGATAAATTACCTAATCCACTCACCACTAACTTAAGGAGGAGTCATGGGCTCCAAGCTAAATGTGAAGCGATGGCTCATAGCCTCTCTCACAGTGTTTATCGCTCTGTCGATTCTAGAATTTATCATGGGGCGTTTGATACTTGGGCCATGGGTTGCACAGCTTTTCCCTGCTGTGCCCCGGGCTGAGGACATGATGATGAGATTATGGATGTATCTTGGTCGTGCTATTTTTTCTGTGATGTTTGTATTCGTGTTCACCCGTGGGTATGAGGGTAAACCGGGCATGGGTGAAGGATTGCGATACGGGTTGTGGATCGGATTCTTGATCTACCTTCCCCAATTTTTCACGAGTCTCGTCACAACAACTCGGCCCGCGGACTTCTTGGCAATTCGCGCCTTAGGTAGTCTAGTTGAGGCGGTCCTTTGTGGGGTTCTTATAGCGATGATCTACAAGGGGCAGAAACCAGCGGCGGTATGATCCTTCAGGAAATCTAAGATTGCTGATATTGGAGAGACGTTCCCCCGGTTTGTCTGTCCATTGTCGCTTCTTTGAAGGTAGTAGTTACACGACTGAAATCGATCTTGGCCAAGGCGATGCGGGCCACTAGAGCTTCTGCTCGGTATACCAGAGAGGGTTGTCATGGGTCTCTATCCTCAGCCAAATAAATGGACGTGTGGACCGTTTGCACTGAAGCATGCGCTCGTGATGCTTGGTGTTTTTGTCGATGAGAAGGAAATTTCTCGCATCGCAGGAACCCACTGGTGGGCCGGGACGGACGAGATCAAGCTCGGTCGGGCGGCGAAGGCATACGAGTGTGAGTTAAAGTATGTGAGGAGAAAAAGCCCAGAGCGAGCAAAGCGAGAACTCCTTTACCATTTGAAGAAAGGGTACCCGACGCTTCTCTGCGTTGACCGCTGGAGCCATTGGATTACCGTCGTGAATACGGAGAGGGGGAAGTTTATCGTCCTGGACAGCGAGCGAGACCCCGTGGTTTGGGTCTTTTCGTGGAGCGAGCTAAAGAACCGATGGGCTTATAGAGTGGTCGACAGGGAGGATCCGGAGAGCATCGAACATCTCTACGATCTTCATGCTCTGATCCCGAGGTTCCGTGTGCGAACAAAGGCGAAGTTCTCCATCGCGCGAGCACACTATCTTCGGAGGCCGGAGAATAAAGCCTTCGCTCGTCAATGGGACACCTACTTTGAAAAGCTCCTTCATATCTGCAGGCCGAGAACACCATTGAGTGAGATGTTCATCTCGATGGGGGAATTCATCCGACGTCATGCAGAGATGGTAGTAACGGAGATTGCCCACTGCAACGGGGAAGTGAAGAAATCACATCTGTACAAGACGCTAAGAAACATGCAGTTCATCGCCGACACGTACGGCCTCGTGATCCCTACGGAAGATGAGAAGCGAGCGATTGCGGGGGTGACGGCTCACTTGATGAAGGCTGCCGACGAAGGAGCCCAGAATCCAGCATGAAGAATCGAAAAAGTTGAAAGGAGAGAGTCAGAATACAGGACCCAGGATCTGGGACTGAGAATCTTGGAGGAAATGAATGACGCTACCTGATATTTTTTCGCTTGTCGACTTCAATTACTGGGCTAATCATCGCTTGCGGAGCGTTCTAGAAACAGTTCCTCATGAGCAATATGTCAGAGACATGGGCTCCAGTCATGGAGGCATTCATGGAACGCTTGTTCATATCATGGGCGCGGAAGAAATCTGGTTGAGGCGCTGGCAGGGCACGAGTCCGAGCAGTTTCTACAAAGCCGAAGACTTTCCGACCTTTGACGCCGTCCAGAATCACTGGAACATAGTGGAACAGGAGTTGATCGGCTTTTGTCACATGCTGAAAACAGAAGATGATATTCAAAAATTCATTCTCTACAAAGATCTAAAGGGGAACGAGTACTCACAACCTCTTTGGCAGTCGATGCAACACCTCGTGAACCACTCAACCTATCATCGTGGGCAAGTCGTGACAATGCTACGTCAGCTAGGGATGAAGCCGATTGGAACAGAGCTGATTAATTTCTATCGACAGAAACAGCAGTAAAGAGATCTTTCATCGAGGGGGAAGATCCTATGATTCTGGCCTCCGAGATTAAACCTGGAATCGCGCTCACTATCGATGGCCGACTCTATCGTGTCCTTGAAGCTGTGCACCACTCAGGGACCGGGCAAATGGCTGGATTTGTCCTGTTGAAACTTCAGGACATTCGGACGCAGCACTTCACCGAACGGCGGGTAAAGCCAACGGACAAGCTGGAAGAGACCGTGCTTTCGAAGCGTCAGATGGAGTACATTTATCGAGATGAGGATTCATTCTACTTCATGGATCCAGAGACATACGAGCAATATGGTATTCCAAAAGCTGCCATCGGGAACATTGAACGTTTCCTGAAGGAAGGACTGAAGGTGACCGTGGAGATGCTGGGTGAAGAGGCCCTTGGGCTTCAATTTCCAAAGGTTGTGGAACTGAAAGTGATGCTCACCGCTCCCGGAAT
The DNA here is from genome assembly GCA_037446075.1 of Ignavibacteriales bacterium. Lineage (GTDB taxonomy): Bacteria > Bacteroidota > Ignavibacteria > UBA10030 > JAHEZR01 > JBBIJH01. The sequence continues at coordinate 7,527 of JBBIJH010000039.1, read as the reverse complement.
TCGGGGGGAGCAGGAAAGCACGATGAAGCCCGCGACACTGGAGAACGGGATGGAAATCCTTGTCCCGCAGTTCGTAGAGGTCGGAGAGGTCGTTCGTGTTGATACCGAGAAAGGGAAGTACGTCGAGCGGGTGACCGTCAAGAAGGTATAGGGCCTTGTGTGGAGAAACAAGAACCGAGAATCCTCCGCATGATTTTTCTGAAGATCCTTCTCTTCCCCATTTGGTTTCCCTTCTGGTTTCTATGGAAGACCTTAGCAGCGATTGTCCATTTTAGTTTTTCTGCTGTTTCCTTCTTCTTAAAATTGATTTTTCTCCTATTGCTAGTCCTCTTGATCATATTGATCCTCTGGTTAGCCTAGCCAGAATTCATTCGTCTCCTCCTAATGGAGGCCAGACCTCCTTTTTTTCGACCGATTAGTGCACCTCCAGAGAGGTGCCTTGTAATTCCTTTCTAATGATTTTACTTGCGTTTTTCCTTGCTTCGCAGTACATTTAGGCACCAAGCGGGATACCTCGATTTGAGGGAGGCACGTTTTCCAACCGTTCGACGACGCATGCCCATCCAAGAGAAGTGAGGTTGCCAGTTCCGCATGGTCCCGAAACAGCCCTGGCTTCATTACCGAACGATCGAATTAAGGATTGCTGTCACACCAACTCTCTCCTCATAATCCACAACTCCTATCCACCAATTGGGAGATCTGACAATGAACGTCAAAAAGCTTCTCCTTGCAACCATCGTTGTGGGGATCGTGGCCAACGTGTGGGACTATGTGGTTCACGAGCTAATCCTGACAGGGGCTTATTACTCGAAGCACCCGGCCCTGTTCAATGCAAATCCGCCCATGGGATGGTTCATCTTTGGGGATTTTGTGTGGGCGCTTGTGTTTGTCTGGGTCTATGATCGCGTCTACGGGAGTTTCGGTGGGGGGACGAAAGGAGGAACGACGTACGGGTTCTACGCGGGCGTTCTTCTCAGTTTTCCTTATGCGCTATTCAACGCTGGGATCTATGTCGACTTCCCATATGCCTTGGCTTGGATCTGGGTTGTGACGGGAATCATCTTCTGTGTGATCGCCGGTGCGGTAGCAGGTGCCCTGTACTCAAAAGGGGCCCCGACACCAGCGGCATAAAAAATTCTCGCGGTCAGCAGTAACACAGGGTGATCCTGGCTATCCGGGATCACCTTTTTGTTTTTTCTGGCATAGATTAGACAATCCTCGTCGAGTGATAGCTTTGTGTTTTCATTTAATGATCCCAAGGAAGAGAAAAATAAATGGATGCGACCGCGTGGTGTTCTCGCTTGAGGAGGAACGATTTTTCTGTTATATTAACTGCTAAGATCATGCACGACTGACAATACGCGGGTCTTGCCGCCTACTTGTTATCATCTTGCACATGGATCAAAGAAAACTATATCGGACGATTGAAAGCTTAAGTCCGGAACGCTTCGACACCAGTGATGAGCTCCTGATACATTTACTGGAGGAGATTGTCAAGCACGAAGGGATCAACATGAAAGGGGGGAGAATCTGGAAGTTGAATCCCAGGAAAAATTTATATGCTCTGTTAAAGCAAGTGGGTGACATCGAGCGCTTACCCGAGGGCTTCACTATCCGAATCTCGGAATATCCACCTTTCCATGAGATCGCTCGCCGGCGTTCTGTGATGGCCCAAGAAACCCACGGATACCTCCGGAAAAAGGGGATCAAGGGTTATGCCGCTACGGGGATTGGAGAAAAAGTGAAGGTGCGCAATGCGTTCCTCTACCCTTACATCATTGCGTTTAATTCTGAAAGCAAGGACGAGCGAGTTCTTGACACACTCAACATCATCAGCAGTGCAGCAACCTCTGTCCTCAAAAGTAAGAGAATTGAGGCGGAGTCAAGACTGTTGGAGAAAGACCTCGGTCAAGCGGTCAAGATTCAGAAGAGCATACTCCCAGAGCATCAATACACGTTTGGCAACTACGAGCTTTTCGGTATATCCATCCCTGATCGGAT